>NZ_KE148650.1:9087-57638 GCF_000410635.1 Comamonas sp. B-9 | reverse complement strand
TCATGCTCAAGACCAGCCCCAGTGCGCCCGAGGTGCCCATGGCCAGCGCCCGCGTTTGGGCGCTGCGCCTGGCTGATGGCTACAAGGCCTGGGAAGGCTTTTCCGACGCGCTGGGTTACTACCACGCAACCGGTCTGGAAGTTGGAGTGGCCTACCAAGTTACAGCCATTGACCTGGCGGGAGGGCACAAATGCACCGCTGGCGGCCCCGTGATCGCAGTGAAGCCGTCCTAAATCCGTAGATTCTTCCAGCTTATAGGGGGTAGAGGTGGCTGTCTTCGATGGAAAACTCGTCTTTACTGCCCCAGCGGATGGGAGCGGGAAGCTGGTTTTTGGGGAGGAATTCCCCTCAGACTGGATGGTAGTTTCCAGTGTCAAAGTGTGGAATGGCAGCGCGTGGGTTCAACGGAATCTGCGAGTTTTTGATGGGGTGGCTTGGCAGACTGTGAGCCTAAAGATCTGGATCGGGGGCTAGCTCTGCTCTGCAGGCGTCCGCCATCTGATCCTCCCCCGCGTAGGGTTAGACGCAAGAGGCTGGGCCCGGGATCATGCGATCCATGCCCAACCAAATCCACGACTCCACATCTGATGTGGCAACCCCATGGCTGCAAGCGCTGGGCGCAAAGCTCAATGTTTACGCAGCCTGGTTTTTAAGCCTGTTCGGCACAATGACGCTGGACAAGCTGGTTGCTCTGTCTGGTCTGGTGCTGGGTGTGGCCGGCTACCTGATGAACCGGCACTACCGGCGCAAGGAGGACCGCCGCCAGGCGCTACGGGCCAAGCGCGACGACGAGCAGGCCCGACGCCTGCACATCAGTTGGGTGATGGATATGCGCTCCAAGCACTCGGAGTCGTACCTGGTGGCGCAGTTGGGTGAGAACTGGGCAGACTTCATCAAGCTGCCACCCAGCGGCGACACGGATCTGGGGGCACTGTCATGAGCCGCATTCCGAACGCTTTGCGCGCCGGCCTAATGGCCCTGGCCGTGCTGACTGCAGGCGGTGGCGGTTACGTGGCGCTCGAGCGCGAGCAAGCAGCCGCCCATGCCATGGCAGAGCGCAACGAGTACATCCAGGCTGTGGCGGCCGACCCTGGTACTTCCCAGGCGGTCAAGATCGCCATGGTGATGGGGAGCTACTACGAGAGCAGCTACCGCCACATTGGCACGCCCTACGTGGACAAACTGGGCAAGGGCCAGCCGCTGACTGTCTGCAACGGCATCACCGGCCGGGCCGTGGTGGCTGGTCGGTACTACACGCCGGCCGACTGCTACGCGCTCGAGCGCAGCCGCTACCTGGCGGCCGAGCGTACTGCCATGGGCATGTTCCGCCTATGGGCCACCTACACGCCGCTGCAGCAGGCCGTGTTCATCGACTTCATCCATAACAAGGGTGAGGGCGCGCTGTACACCTCGACCATGCTGCGCAAGGCCAATGCTGGGGACGTGATCGGTGCATGCCGCGAGAACCCGCGCTGGAACCGGGGCACGGTCAACGGTGTGTCTGTGGTGCTGCCCGGCCTGCAGGCCCGGGGCGACGCCAATGGCGAGATCTGCGAGGTGGGACGATGAAACCAGTGATGCGAAAAAACGATGAGCTGCTGCGCTTCAAGTGCCCGGGGTGCAAAACCTCGCACGCAGTCCAGCATGGAAGCGACTTCGGGCCCAGCTGGGGCTGGAATGGCTCGCTGGAGAAACCGACGCTTACGCCTTCGGTGCTGGTGACTTACCCGGGCGCGGATGCTGGCCGCGATGGCGCCCCGCCTGCTGTGTGCCATTCCTTTGTGACAGATGGCCGGATCCAGTTCCTGGGCGATTGCACGCATGCGCTGGCTGGCCAGACGGTGGAGCTGCCTGAGTGGCCTGAATGGGTGGCACCATGACCTCGCAGATCAAGCTCATCCTGGCCGCCGTCATCGCTGCGCTGGCCTTCTCCGCTGGCTGGACGGTCAAAGGCTGGCAGGCCAGCAAGACCATCGCCGAGCTGCGCGCCAAGCAGGCCCAGGGCACGGCCGCCCGGGCCGAAGCCGCCCGCACCGATGAAACCCAAACCGCGATCAAGGAGAGCAAGCATGCCCAAGACACGATCTACAACGCCGACAGCCTGGCGGCTTTCTATACCGGCATTGCTGATGTGCAGCGCCGTGAGCTTGCTTATGCTGAGCGGGTGCAGCGCGGCGCCGCAAGTCGAGCCGCCACTTACAACGCGCAAGCCCAGGCCGACGCAGCTGCCCGCAGCGATCTTGCAGATAAAACCGCAGCCCTCGACCGCCAGCTTGCAGAAGGCCTCGGCGTGGTCGCAGAACTCGGAGGTCATCTTAGACGGCGAGACGCCGAAGTAGCCGCGCTGTGCGACCAGGTGAACATCGAGCGCCGGCTGAGCGGTGACGACAGCGACCAGGCCTGCAGCCAGAAATAGAAAGAGCCTCCCCGGCGCCACTACGGCACTGGGGAGGCTCTTTTTTCGTTTACTCTTTTGGCCAAATGCCTTTAGTTTTGAGTGTGAATTCTGGGTAGCGTGGCGAGTTCCAACTGTCAATTTCAATGCCACAAGTACGGCAGTCAAAGCTGTCAGAATCCCTTGTCGGCATATGCCGGTAGACAACTCCATAAACCGCACCGCACTGCCGACATGTTACATCTGCACTAGGCGTTGAGCCCCACGTTGCCATAGTTGCCTCTTAAACACTATTGATGTGCATAACTATAACGCTGGCGTCCCTGCATTGCGCAATCATGTTGTCTGTGCCGCGACCACCAGGAAAGGCTACCAACCCGTCCAGGCCGTAGGCCACCATCTGACCATTGCGGATTGGTCCGGCGCCGCGCCCGTGCGCTTCCCAATTGGCTGGGAATTCTTTGGTTGGAACATTGCGAGACTTCGCCCACTGTCCAGCAAGACGATCCGCTCCAGGGGCGGCGCCATGGACTAATTCGGTGATTGGTCTCTTTGCATGGATACGGTCCAGTGTGTGGAAAGCCAGCTCTTGGTCGCTGAACACTCGGCCACCGCAAACGCAAAGGATAAATCTTGGGTGCATGGCCTGGGCCTCCAAAAGTTCTTTACAGGATCGCTTCGCGACTCTCAAAACGGCACATCAGGGGCGAGGCTGTCGTACAGATCTTGGTCCACCGCGACCGAAACGGTGTGCAGCACCATTGTGCCCAGGATCGGCATGGCCTCTGGACGATCCAGCTTGATGCCGTCCCAGCGCTCATGTTCCTGGGTCTCGGACCAATCATCCCCATCCTTAATGTGCCACCGCCAGTATCTTGATTGAAACATAGACACCTCCAAAAGACTGTATATTTATACAGTAAATGGAGCAAGCAATGGAAGCAGTCAGGAAATTTGAGCCGGAGGATTTGCCGGGCATCTACAGGACCGTGGCGAGCCCTGGAACGCCAACAGATCTTGATGGCAGGTCTAGGGTTGGGGTGGACCTATACGTGCTGCAGCTTCAGTTTTGCGGCGCGTACCTTTGCTCCTCGCTCTTGAGAGGCAGGGCGCCGACCTTTGGGGTGGTGATTTCATCGCAAACACCCTTTAACGGCTACCAGGCAGGGATCTACAAGCGCGGGGATCTGATGAAGCTGGTGAACTATCCGCTCGAGCAAGCGGAGGTTTGGAAGAAGCGAGAGGACGGCACCATGCTGCTGCGCGGGGAGCAATGGGATGAGGGGGAGTTCAGCCGGTGGCCGCAGACTTGGATATGCGGGCGCAACCCATCAGCGGTCACTGCGGCACTTCGTGGGATGTCAGCCTGGCTGGATAGGGAGTACGCGAAGGTGAAGCAGCCTCCCTATGCGAATGATCGACCGAGGTAGTGGGAATCCTGGGAATAAACCATCAAGAGCCGCATGGGTGCTGGGTCATATGGAGGAGAAATATTCCCATAATCGCCCGGCAGGCCGCGCCAGAGCTTGATTGTTTGGCGGACTTTTAATCCGTTGGTCGCGAGTTCGAATCTCGCAGGACCCACCATATAAAATTTAAAGAAATCAAGCCCCTGTGCGAATAGCGCAGGGGCTTTTTTCTTGGCGGCTGATCCGTAATGCTCGGCAGTGTTGCGCAAGGCGTTTGCCGCGTTTGATCAGGCGTGTGACGCGGAAAAAAAAGCCACCGGCTGGGGGGGCTTGAATGCCCGCAGGGTAACGGGCGGGAGGGAGCTGTGCAAAGGGCTGATGTGGCAGCCAGCCCGATGACTTCAGCTGATCCTATGCAAGCGCTTGGGCAGGAGTTTGTCCCGGGTGTGAAGCACCATGTAACTTTTTGAAACTTTGGCAGTTTGCCCGAAGGAGCCCCGTCTCGCCTGTGCATGGGCAAGGTTGCCGTGTTCAATATGGGAAAGTGCGCTAAGCGGAGCCGTGGGCGCTTGGGCGCAGTCAGGAGGGGCAACTGGTACGAGCCCTTGTCCATGAGCATGCCACGCGGAGGGTGGGCGTTGCAGTCCATCGGCGGTATGGAACGGCCGTGATGGCGGTGCAGGGATTTGCAATAGCCAAAGCCATGAATGCGATGGCAAGACAAGGGTGCGGGCTTGTAGATATTGGGTTGGCCGCAAAGCGCCGGTCTGCGCAAGGCCTCCAAGCGCTATCGCCCAAGCGCAGCCTTGGCTATTTGAGGTCGTGCCGCCTCAGGGCATTCTGGGTGCGTCTGAAAAAGGGCAGGGTTCTCGATGGCTGGTCCAGATCGGCCTGCGCAACATAGGCCTGCCGGGGGGGCGCATAGCGCTTGCCAGGAAACAGGCTTTCCTCTATTTTTCTAAAGGTCCTGGGGCCCACGCTGGGCATTTGCAGAAGCTTTTCCGGGTAGCTCTGGGCTACCTGTTCAATGGTGGTAATGCCATTTCTTGCGAGCACTCGCCACAAATGAGGCGGAAGCAAGCCTTGCAAGGTAGTGGCCGCATGGAACGATGGGTGTGCAGTGCTGGTATTCATCTCTCGCCATCCAACAAAGTGGAACTGATACTCAGCAGCCGCCTGCACGCGGAGGTGAAGGGCTGCTGAGTTTGAAGCATAGAGAGAGTGCGTAACAATTGTTATCACTGAAAATAGTGATTTTGTTATTGCCGGCGCAGAAAGACGCAGCACGCCCGGGCTGGGATGGGCACTGCGGACGCAGTGTGGCTGTGCGCACGCTGGAGGCTTTGCGGCGCTTGCCCGCAACGACGGACCGTCCACCACCGGTGCTGCCCAGCCTAAGGCACAAGTCGGCAACCCGCTCAGCAGGGCTTCGGTTTGTCGGTATCTAAGGCTCCAGCCTGGCAGATCGGGAGAGCTGGTCGGTCAGGGTCAGCAGCGATGGGATTCTGTGCGCGCCCGCCATGCTGGCGACCCAGGCACTGGCTACCTGCGGGCTGACGCCGATCGCAGTCACAAACAAGGGACGCTGCGACTGGCCACGGCGCACTTGAACCACATCCGGGCAGGATGCAACCCCATGGAAGGCGGTCTTTGCGACGCCGATGACCGGAGCCGCGCCATCCAGCGCCTGGTAAAGGTGGGCACCCAGGCCGGCACGCTTTTCATCACCCAGCCACACATAGCCGTCGATGACGATGGCCTGGGGCAGTGAGGGTAGCGCTTGCAGAACCCTGAGCAAACAAGGAAGCTCGCGCTTGTAAAAGGCGCCAGGTTCATAGTCGTGTATGGCGTCGATGTGGGCGATGTAGTGGTGCAGCGCGGCTGGCGATGACCAGCCGCTCGCTGTGGCACAGGCCGCTTGCGCTGTTTGGCCCTGGTAGTGGACATCCAAGATGGCAATCATCGAACGAGCTCTTAGGTTGCGCTACGACTATAGCTGATTGCTCGCATGCTTTGGATTGGCTTGAGCGCTGCGGAGCAAGCCCATCCCTTATCCCAGCTCCAGGCGCTGTTTGGCCGTGCTGGTACAAGCGGTGCGAGGGGCAATAGGGCGACGATTGGGCGCTTGATCACTGCGGAAGTTCTGCATACCCTGGCCGCAAAAAAAGGCCACCCGAAGGTGGCCCGAGGCGCTGTAAAAAGCCGTTCCTGATCGCTCAGGCATGTTCATGCAAATATAGAGAGGGAGGGAGGATGGTGCATGAATCCGGCAAAATCATTAGATATATTCTATAGATTGATATAAATCGATTTTGCAAGGGTATTCCCTTGGATTGCAAAAAAAAAGAGCCTGCGTTCAGCAGGCTCTCAAGGAATGACTAGCTAATACTTCGTTCTGGCACCCTCCCTATATCCATAAAATCATAAGCTATACCTATTGCCAGCGGGCCTTTGCAAAATAAACAACTGTCACGGCAAGCGTGTCAGAGTGTGAACTTGCGGCAGCGCAATGGCCGGCCTCACAGACCTTAGACTGCTTTCTCCGCTGAGGCCAGCCATTCCCAGGCCCCTTGGCACATCCATGCCGGTGGAGCTGGCTAGCGAGCCCTCGTGTACCCCTGGATGGGTAACAGCTCCTTGGCCTGGCTTGCGCCACCAGCAAACACGGTACTAGGCAAAAATCAACCCAGCAGCAAGCTGCCTGCGTCGAGGGCAGGCGGTCGCAAAAGATCGTCGTTGACCCCCATGGCCAGGCTTGCGCGCTCGATGGCCTGCCAGAGGTTGGGGGGCATTTGCAGAATTTCTTCGGGGGAGCTGGACTGGTCAATCCAGGCGCTGATCTCGCCATGTTGGTCGTGGGTGAGCAGGTCCAGGCTCAGCATTTCGTCGATGGTTTTCATAAGGCTCAAGCGGTGTGCATGGCGAGATAACCTGAGTCACTCGCCCGTCGCAATCAAAAGGGGAATCCGGGCGGCGCGGAGAAAGGGCTAGGCCTGCTGCGAGTGCCAAGGAGGTGCTGCGGACGCAGGCTGGTATCCATGTGCTTGCGTGTCCGGGCTGCGGTTGCGTTGCGCTTGGGTGACCATGGAATCCTCCTTGAGCTATGCCCCACTGTAACCGGTTCCGGCTTGCGTGCAGGCGCATTGGCTGCCATGCAACACAATCGGAGGCAGCGGCGTCTGGGAACGCTGGCGCCAGGCGCGATACAGACCCTGCGCTAGCGCAGGGCGATGCCCATGAACAGGTGGCATTTCGCCCGACAATAGCGGCTGTAGAAAGACAAGGAAAAGCTGTGAGCCCTTCCCAAGAACATGCTGCGTTGATGGCCAGCTACCAAAAGCTGGTGGCCGAGGTGAACCAGAAAACGGCCCTGGTGCGTGTCGCATCGCTCAAAGGGCCTCAAGCCATGCGTGCTGCGATGGCGACTGCTGCAAAGGCTGAACGCCGGCGCGATGTGCTGGCCTCCAAGCTGGCAGCGCTCGGGGTCGTAGTGGGTGACTGACGCCAAACTGGCGCGTGCAGCCAAAAATCTGCCCGTGCCGGCAATGAAGGCGGTGCTGCAGCAAAAGCGCATAGGCGCTTGCCTTGGCGCAGCGATGCGCAAGAGCGGCATGAGCCAGGCGCAGCAGACCGGCACTTGCGGCCAGCGCGCAATGCCCGCAGCGCTCAGGCTGGCGTGCGAAACGCCCGGTTGGGGTAGAGAATATCCGTGAGCACATGGTGTCCACGGGTCTGCAGCAGGTAGGTGCCTGGCCCGCCGTCAGCAATGGCCTGCTCCAGCAGTTGCAGGAATTGCTGGCGATGGTGGGCGTCATCGGGCAGCCAGGCAGAGGCGGCCACGGCGTTGTCCGCGCCGCTGCCTTTGGAATTGATCAACCTAATCTCTTTCATGTTGAACAATTCTCCATACGTGATTGACATTGTGCAAGCAGTTTTTGCTTGAGTTAGCAATGGTTAAAGAATCTCCGAATGAGAACATTCACATGCTGTCAGGTTGTGACAGCCCCATAAGCCCCTGTGTATTCAGCGTTTTTTGCGTTTTCTTGGTTTTTGATCAGCTTTCTGGGCAGTGATGATGGTGGTGGATTTTGATTGCGGATGTAACAATAAAATCTGTGGGCTGAACCCGCTATGCCGATCTTGGCTGGGCCTCAATGTGTTTGGGCAGCGCTGAATGCGCGCGCGGCAGGATTTTTCGCGCACAATGCTGCCTCTCGCAATGGCGTGCTTGTATTCTGGGCTTTGTGATGGCCGCTAGGCTGTTGGCAAGGGGGCAAGCACGCGGCGGATGCCGGGGTGCGCAGGGTTCCATCTGATGGATGCAAAAAATGCATCTAAAAGGAGAAGGGCTCAACCACTGCTTGCGGTGGCTTTAGAGGCATTTGCACACATTTGGTGCAAAGATGCCGATGGATGCCTCGCATAGGTGCAAAGGTCACTGTCTGCTAGCACATACGTGACATATTTGGCAATCCTTGGCATCCCTCTTGTGAGAGTTGGTTAGACCTATATGCTGTCTCCGCATCGCACTTGATAGTTGCTCTATTGGCAATGATTGCGATCCATAGCTTGATTAAAAAAAGGATTCCGATATGAAGGTACCGTTTCGCCTCAACTCGATGGTGGTTGCATTTGGTTTGGCCGGCAGCATGCTGGCTGGCGCCGCCCAGGCTCAAAATATCAAGATTGGCGTGGTGATTCCTGCGACGGGTCCGCTGACCCAGTACGGCGACATGGTCAAGGAGGGTGTGGATACGGCGCTGGAGCAGATCAATGCCGCTGGCGGCATCAACGGCAACAAGCTCGAAGCGGTGATCGTTGACGACGCCTGCGAACCCAAGCAAGGCCCAGTGGCTGCCAACCGCGTGGTCAACGCCAAGATCCATTACGTGGTCGGCCCCGTGTGCTCGGGCGCTGCCATTGCTGCAGCTCCGATCTACAACAACGAAGGTGTGGTGGTCGTGACCCCATCGGCCACGTCGCCCGCACTGACCGAAGGCAAGAACTTTAGCTCGATCTTCCGCACCATTGGCCGTGACGACCAGCAAGGTCCTTTCGCTGCCAAGTTCATTGCCCAGAACGTCAAGCCCAAGAAGGTTGCCGTGCTGCATGACAAGCAATCCTACGGCCAGGGCATTGCCACGGCCGTGCGTGACACGCTCAAGGCCGACGGCGTGAACGTCGCGCTGTTCGAGGGTATCAACGCCGGTGACAGCGATTACTCGGCCGTGATCACCAAGCTGAAAAGCGCTGGCGTGGACTTTGTCTACTACGGTGGCTACCACCCAGAGATGGGCCTGCTGCTGCGCCAGTCGGCCGAGCAAGGCCTGAAGGTCCGCATCATGGGCCCTGAAGGCGTGGGCAATCCTGAAATCAACGCCATCGCCGGCCCTGCCGTGGAAGGCATGCTGGTGACCTTGCCTGCGGACTTCGCTTCCAACCCCAAGAACGCCGCCATCGTGAAGGCCTTCAAGGACAAGAAGCGCGATCCTTCCGGCTCGTTCCAGATGGGTTCGTACACCGCCGTGCAAGTCATTGCTGACTCGATCAAGGCCGTGGGCAATGATGGCGCCAAGGTGGCCAAGCACCTGCATACCGCAACCTTCGAAACCCCACTGGGCAAGCTCGCCTGGGATGCCAAGGGTGACCTGAAGTCCTACGACTTCCAGGTGTTCAGCTGGCACAAGGACGGCAGCAAGTCGCCTGCAACCAAGTAAGTGTTTGGCAAAAGCATGGCTCTAAAACATAGAGCCATGCTTTTTTATTTTGGCGGCCACAAGCGCCAATGGAATTGGGTTGGTACGGTATGAACGATTTTTTGCCCCAATTCATACAACAGTTGTTCAATGGTTTGTCACTGGGCGCGATCTACGCGCTGGTGGCCATTGGCTACACGATGGTGTATGGAATTATCGGAATGATTAATTTCGCCCACGGCGAGATTTATATGATTGCGGCCTATATCGGCCTGGTGACCTTGTCGGCCATCGGCACGCAAAGCGGGCTGCCGGTCTTTGTGGTGATTGGTGCCATGCTGCTGGTGGCCGTGGTGCTCACCGGGGTCTATGGCTATGTGGTCGAGCAGGTGGCCTACAAGCCCTTGCGCAGCAGCCCCCGTCTGGTGGCCCTGATCTCGGCCATCGGTATGTCGATCTTCTTGCAGAACTGGGTGGCCCTGGGCCAGGGTGCGCGCGATATGGCGGTGCCTTCGCTGTTGCCTGGTGCATTCAACTTTCACATGGGTGATTTCGAGGTCTTTGTGCCTTACACCCGCGTCTTGATCATTGTGGTGGCCGTGGTGCTGATGGCCGCGCTGACCTTCTACATCCGCCACTCGCGCATGGGCCGCGCCTCGCGCGCCTGCTCGCAAGACATGCAGATGGCCAATCTGTTGGGCATTGACACCAACAAGGTGGTGTCGTTCACCTTCATCCTGGGCGCGGTGCTGGCTGCCGTGGGCGGCGTGCTGATTGCGCTGGCGATTGGCAAGCTCAACCCCTATATCGGTTTTGTCGCGGGCATCAAGGCCTTTACTGCAGCCGTGCTGGGCGGTATCGGCAGCATTCCGGGTGCGATGCTGGGCGGCGTGCTGCTGGGCATTGCCGAGACCATGGCTGCCGCCTATATCTCGTCCGAGTACAAGGACATCGTCGCCTTTGGTCTGCTGGTGCTGATCCTGCTCTTCCGCCCCACGGGCCTGTTGGGCAAGCCTGAAGTGGAGAAAGTCTGATGGTGAAAGCGAACATCAAGAACGCCATCATCTCGGCCGTGCTGGCCGCTTTGGTGGTGGTTCCCATCTTTGGCCTGCACCTGGAGCGCAAGGGCGGCCAGAACTACATTGAGCCGCACTGGAACCTGGTGATCTGGGGCTTTGTCATCGTGCTGGTGCTGCAGCTGGTCAAGCCACTGCTGGGTAAGCATATGGCCCGGGTGCAGGCGCCGCGCCTGCCCGAGGTCAGCGCCCGCATGCGCATGACATTGATGTGGCTGGTGATTGTGGCGGCCATTGCCTGGCCGTTTTTCAGCGGCCGCAACGCGGTCGATATCGCCACCCTGGCGCTGATCTATGTGATGCTCGGCCTGGGCCTGAACATCGTGGTCGGCTTTGCCGGTCTGCTGGATCTTGGCTTTGTCGGCTTTTATGCCGTGGGCGCCTATACCTACGCCTTGCTGTTCCACTGGGCCGGCTGGTCGTTCTGGGAAGCGCTGCCGCTGTCCGGCGCAGCCGCTGCCTTGTTCGGCTTTTTGCTTGGCTTTCCGGTGCTGCGCCTGCGCGGCGATTACCTGGCGATCGTGACCTTGGGCTTTGGCGAAATCATCCGCCTGCTGCTGGTCAACCTGGTGGACTTCACCGGCGGGCCGGATGGCATCTCGAGCATTCCCAAGCCCACCTTCCTGGGCTTTGAGCTGACCCGCTCGGCCTCGCAAGAGGGTGCGCAGACCTTGCAGCAGTTCCTGGGCATCGAGTTCAACACCATGCACATGGTGGTCTTTCTGTACCTGCTGGCGCTGGGCCTGGCCCTGGTCACCTTGTGGATCAGCAACCGCCTGATCCGCATGCCGATTGGCCGCGCCTGGGAAGCGCTGCGTGAAGACGAAGTCGCTTGCCGCTCGCTGGGCATGAACCCCACCAAGATCAAGCTCTCGGCCTTCACCTTGGGCGCGATGTTTGCCGGTTTTGGCGGTGCATTCTTTGCCGCGCGCCAGGGCATTGTCAGCCCCGAGTCGTTCAGCTTTATCGAGTCGGCGCTGATCCTGGCCATCGTGGTGCTGGGCGGCATGGGCTCGCAGATCGGCGTCGTCGTGGCCGCGATCCTGATCACGGTGCTGCCCGAGCTGGCACGCGAGTTCTCGGAATACCGCATGCTGATTTTCGGCCTGGTGATGATCTTGATGATGGTCTGGCGTCCGCAGGGCTTGTTCCCGATGAAGCGCCACCATGAAGAGTTGAAGCAATGACCGTAAACACGGAAAACGCAAACAGGGAGAAGTGTTTATGAGTCAAAGCATATTGAAGGTTGACGGCCTGTGCATGCGCTTTGGCGGCTTGCTCGCGGTCGACCAGGTCGCGCTCGATGTCAAGCCGCAAGAGGTGTTCGCCATCATTGGCCCCAATGGCGCGGGCAAGACCACCGTGTTCAACTGCATCAGCGGTTTCTACAAGCCCACGGCCGGTACCGTGTCGCTGGGCGGGCAGTCGATTGCCGGCCTTGCCAGCCATGAGGTGGCCAACCACGGCGTGGTGCGTACCTTCCAGAACGTGCGCCTGTTCAAGGGCATGACGGTGCTGGAAAACCTGCTGGTGGCCCAGCACCAGCAGATCAAGCGCAATCTGCTGTCGGGCCTGTTCAAGACCAAGGCCTACCGTGCGGCCGAAGAGCACGCCAAGGAGCAAGCGGCCCACTGGCTGGATGTGATGGGCCTGCGTGCCTTTACCAACCGCGAGGCGGGCAACCTGGCCTATGGCCACCAGCGCCGGCTGGAGATTGCGCGCTGCATGATCACCAAGCCCAAGCTGCTGATGCTCGACGAGCCTGCAGCGGGCCTGAACCCGCAGGAAAAGGTGGAGCTGCAGCACCTCATCGACCGCTTGCGCCGCGAATACGGCGTGACCGTGCTGCTGATCGAGCACGACATGAGCCTGGTGATGGGGGTGTCCGAGCGCATCCTGGTGATGGAGTATGGCAAGCCGATTGCACTGGGTGTGCCGGAGGTCATTCGCAATGACGAACGCGTGATCAAGGCATACCTGGGAGAGTCCTGATGCAGCCGATGTTGGAAATCAAGAATATCAGCACGCATTACGGTGCGATTTGTGCAGTCAACGATGTGAGCCTGCATGTCAATGAGGGGGAGATCGTCTCGCTGATTGGCAGCAATGGCGCGGGGAAGACCACCTTGCTGATGAGCGTCTGCGGCAACCCCTGTGCCACCACGGGCTCGATCAAGTTCGAGGGCGAAGAGCTGGTGGGCCAGTCCTCGCACCTGATCATGCGCAAGGGCATTGCGATCTCACCCGAAGGCCGCCGTGTGTTCAAGGACCTGACCGTCATGGAGAACCTGCAGATGGGCGCGTTCTTCTTGAACAAGCAGGAGATTGCGCACGGCATTGACTATGTCTACGGCCTCTTTCCCCGCCTCAAGGAGCGAGCCGACCAGCGCGCTGGCACCATGTCGGGCGGCGAGCAGCAGATGCTGGCCATTGGCCGGGCGCTGATGAGCAAGCCGCGTCTGCTGCTGCTCGATGAACCTACGCTGGGGCTGGCGCCGCTGATCATTGCGCAGATCTTCGAGATCATCAAGGCCGTTCGCGAGCAGGGCGTGACCGTCTTCCTGGTGGAGCAAAACGCCAACCAGGCGCTGCAGATCGCCGACCGTGGCTATGTGCTGGAGACCGGCAAGGTCACCTTGGAGGACTCTGGCGTCAACCTGCTGCGCAACCAGGACATCCGCAAGGCCTACCTGGGCGGCTGATCCGCGCAGCGGCACGCTCCCGCTACCCAAAGCAAAACCGCTGCTGACTGCATGGCCAGGAGCGGTTTTTTTATGGGCCGAACGCTGCTTTAGCGCTGGTAGTAGGCTTGGATGATGCGGCAGGCCTCATGCACATCGTCGGTGATGTGGAACAGCTTGACGTTCTCAGGCGAGATGGTGCCGTACTCGATCATCACATCGAAGTTGAGCATGCGCGACCAGAAATCCACGCCAAACAGCACAATCGGCACGCCCTTGGCCTTGTGGGTCTGCACCAGGGTCAGCACCTCGAACAGCTCATCCATCGTGCCAAAGCCGCCGGGAAACACCACCAGGGCGCGCGCGCGCATCATCAGGTGCATCTTGCGCAGCGCAAAGTAGTGGAACTTGAAGCACAGCGCCGGCGTGATGTAGCGGTTGCCCGACTGCTCATGGGGCAAGGTGATGTTCATGCCGACATTGGGTGCGTGCTCTTCGGAGGCGCCGCGGTTGGCCGCTTCCATGATGCCGGGGCCGCCGCCGGTACAGATATAGAGGCGGTCTTCGAGCTTCTGGGTTTCGCTGAACTTGGCCACCAGGCGCGCAAAGCGGCGCGCGGCATCGTAGTAGCGGCTGGTGGTGACGGCGCGCTGCGCCACGGCAATTGCCTGGGCATCGCCCTGGGCCTGGGCGGCAGCCAGCAGTACCTCGGCCTCTTCGGGCGCGACAAAGCGGGCGCTGCCAAACACCACCACGGTGTTGTTGATGCCCTGGGCGGTCAGCTCCAGATCGGGCTTGAGCATCTCGAGCTGAAAGCGGATCGAGCGGGTCTCGCGGCGGCTCAGAAACTCGGGGTCGGCAAAGGCCAGGCGGTAAGAGTCGCGCTTGGCAGCCTGCTCTGGCGGCATGTCGGCGCCGAACAGGTTCCAGTCATGCGCCATGACTTGTTCGTCGAGTTGGGTGTTGGCGTCCATGGTCTTCTCCAGCTTTCACAATGCCAGTGCCCGGCAGGCACCAGCGTTCACAAAAAACACAAGCAGCGCAAGCGGGGCCTGCGCTGCTACTGAATATAGAGCGATTTGGGCATGCGCTTGCGCCAATGCCTTAAAAAATACGCCTTGAGGATCCTCAGCGCCCGCCCCACAGCGCCTGGCCGGTCGCCAGGCCCAGGGCTGTCAAGGCCAGCGAGCCCAGCAGGTGCAGGCTGCATTGCAGCAGCGCCAGGCCGTAGCGCTGGGCCTGCAGCATCGATACCGTCTCGGCAGAGAAGCTGGAAAAGGTGGTGAGGGCGCCCAGAAAACCGGTGATCAGCACCAGGCGCCAGACCGGGTCAATGCCCGGTGCGTTTTGGAACAGGGCCACCAGCAGCCCGATGGCATAGCCGCCCACCAGGTTGGCTGCCAAGGTGCCCCAGGGCAGCAAGGCATAGGGCTGGTTGAGCCAGCGGCCCAGTTGCCAGCGTGCCAGCGCGCCCAGGCAGGCGCCAATCGATATGCCAAGTACATTCCACATGGCAGGCAGCTTAGCAGGGCGCAGCTGCACTGCGTGAAAATCGGTGCCAGGCCAGTGATGCTCACCAGCTCAGCGCGTTTGCACAATGTCCTGCCAGGCGGCATAGGCGGCCAGCACCGCAGCGCGTTGCACGGTATGCGCAAATACCAGCGCATCGCCCACCACCGTCTGGTCCGGGAACTCGGTGATCAGGCTCACGGGGGCCAGGCCATGGTTGTCGACCTGCATGGTGCAGGGCGTGCCGTGCCGCAGCTCAAATGGCTGGCGGCCGGAATGGCGTTGGTACAGCGCCAATTGGCGGCGGTTGTATTCTGGCAAACCTTCTACCTGCAGCAAGGCCTGCGCGACCCGCTCGGCGAGAGCCTCTGCCTGCGGCTGCCAGTCTTCCTGGTAGCGCAGAATCAGGAAAAAGCCCTTGGGAATGGTCCAGAGGTCAAAGCCCTGCGGTACATAGCCAGACAGGGGCCGCGTCCATTCATTGGCCGGGTAGCCATGCAGGCTCAGGTGCAACTGCGCGCCACTGGCGGCAATCGCATCACGCCGCAGCGCGCCTTCATACCAGGGGGCATGGTCGCGGTAGGCCAGGTCATCGCCCAGCGCGGTGTAGCGCGCTGCATGGTGCATCTGCTCGGGGGCATAGCGGCAGTACCACTGGTGCAGGTCGTAGCCGTCGGGGTTCTCGACGGGGATATAGGCAAAGTGGCTGTCCGCCTGCTGCGCCAGTGCCAGCGCACCGCGCAGCGCGCCTGTCACGCCCGATATCTCGTTGGCATGCTGGCCGCCACTCAGCACCACCGGGTGCTCGCTGCCCTTTTTGTAAGTGGCGGCAATGCGGCGGCCTTGCACGCTCTGGCCCTGGCAGGCGCTGCCATAGGCGGCAAACAGCGGCTGGACCAGCGCATCCATCTGGGCCAGGCTCGGCGCGCGCTGTAGCTGCGCTGCGGCTGCATCGGCCTGGGCCATGCTGTGGGGGCTGAGGGCAGCCGCTGGCAGGCCGTTATCCACCTCGGGCAAAGGCTCGCTCAGGGCCAGTGCGCGGATCTGCAAGCCCACCGTTGTCAGCTCCAGCGGATGGGACTGGGCGGCGATGCGGATATCGGGCACGATCTGGCCCGGTTGCAGGCGGCGGTCACCGGCTGCGCGGCCTGACAGCTTTTGGAAATGCTCCAGCAGCGAGAAATACAGGTCCTCGTGCATGGCTTCGGGCGTGCTCATGGTCTCGCCGGTGCCGGCAATCTGCTGCTCAAAACCAGGCAGCTGCATGGCAATGTGCAGGCGGCCAAAGAAGGGCTCGGTCTTGGGCCAGGCATGGTGCTCAATGGCCTGCATCGCTTGGGCATAGGCCGCTTCATAGTCGGTGAGTACAGCGGTATCGTGCACGATGCGCCCCTGGGCATCATGCGCCTGTTGCCAGCCGCAGGGGGTGATGCCGCTGCTGCCGTGCGCCGATTCGAAAGCCCGGTTGGGCGCGAACACCTGCAGGCTTTGTGTACGCCCATCCTGGTAGCGCAGCGCCAGTGTGTAGCTGCTGTTGGGCTGGCCAGCCTCCATCTGCAGATCGACACCGGGCGGCAGCATCGCGGCCAGCGGGTAGGCCTCCAGCATGAAGCGGTTGGCGGCAGCATCTGCATGCAGCGGGTAGTACAGCTGCAGGCTTTGCAGCCCGGTGGTGTCCAGATCTTCCAGCACCGCATGTACCAGCGGCTTGTAGGCGCTGCGGATGCGGGCGCTGATGCCCTGTTTGGCCAGTTGTTGCTCCGCCGCCCGGCGCGCATCAACGCCTTCAAAACACCAGAGCTGCCACGCCAGCTCGGGCTGCGGATGGACCAGGCGTTCAGCCAGCCATTGGCTGAGCGTGCGGTTGAGGGTGTGGGAGAGCAAAAGCGTCATGGCGGGGCCTGGGGTGTGGATGCGGGTGGTCCACCAGCATAGAACAAGCGCGCTCTTCCTGCTGTCCCCTGGCGCTTATTCCCCAATGCGCCTCGCCCGCCGTGGTGGCTTAGCCGTCTATCGCCATCGCGGGCTCAGGCGTCGTTGCCTTCCGGGTTGGCCGAGACGATGCGGCTCAGGCTGGGCGGCACATCCTTGCCCATGCGCCTGTCGCGGAACAGTGCCGCACGCATCAAGAAGATATTGGTGATGGGGACAGCCACCGACAGCAGCACGGCGATCAGCAAGGTGTGAAAGCTGGGCTTGTGCGACTGCAGGCTGAAGTAGAAGACGGAGCTCCAGACAATCAGCCAGCAGCCGGCGCAGGCGATGATCGACGGGGTGTGCACGCGTTCGTAGTAGCTGGGCAGGCGGAACAGGCTGAGCGCGCCGATCAGGGTGATCAGGCAGCCAGCGAGCACCAGCACCGACACGAGAATCTGCACCCAGATGGGCAGGTCGATTTCCGTCATTCGATCACCTCCCCGCGCAGCAGGAACTTGGCCATGGCTGTGGAGCTGACAAAGCCAAACAGCGCGATGAGCAGGGCCGCTTCAAAGTAATTGACCGATGCATAGTGGATGCCCAGCACCAGCATGGCGAGCATGCCGATCAGGTACATGCAGTCCAGGGCCAGCACGCGGTCCTGTGCCTGCGGGCCCTTGAGCAGCCGGATCATCGCAAACAGCATCGCCAGCAGCAGGATGAACAGGGCTGCCGGCATGGTCCAGGCAAGAATATTGTTCATTCAAAAATCTCCATGAGGGGCCGTTCATAGAAGGCCTTGATGTGGTCGATGACGCCCTGCGGGTCATCTGCCTCCAGCACATGCAAGAGCAGGATGGAGCGGTCACGCGATATCTCGGCCCAGGCGGTGCCCGGGGTGATACAGACGATCATCGCCAGTACCGCCAGACCATTGGGGTCGCGCAGTTGCAGGGGCACATGCACAAAGCCGGCGGGCTTTTTGCGGCTGCCCGGCATCAGCAGCAGGCGCAGCACGGCGCCATTGGAGCGAATCGAGTCGGCCGCCACGCGCAGGCCCAGGCGAATGATGGTCCAGGGCTTTTTGATGCTGACCGAGCGGGGGCGCAGGCCTTGGGTCAGCACCGGGATCAGCAAGCCGAACAGCACGCCCAGGATGATCTGCCCGGGGCTGATGCTGCGGTTGAGCAGCAGCCACACCAGGCACAGCAGTACGGACAGCAGGGGGGCAGGGAAAAGGCGCTTCATCGCTCGCTACCTCCTGCAGGGGCTGCATCTGGCGCCGCTGTAAAGCCTGATTCAGGCAGCACGGTCGGGATCTCGGGCGCAACCACGGGCTTGGCCGTGGGGGAGGGCTTGGGGCTGGTCTCCAGCACCGCGCGGATGTAGTTGCCGGGAGAGTGGAGGTTGTCGGCCGCGCGCTGGGTAAAGCGCATCACGCTGGCGCCATGGGTCACCATCAAAATGCAGCAGCCCAGCAAAATGGCCAGGGGCAGGCCTTCGATCACCTTGAGCTCGGGCGTGTTGCGGCTGATGCTGGACCAGAACTCGCGAATGCCGATGCGCACCAGGGCCGTCAAGGCCATCAGGCCCGTGGCGATCAGGATGGCCATGAACAGCCAGCCCAGCCAGCCGATCTGTGTGCCCGCCGACGAGCCCAGACCCAGCGGGTTTAGCAGCGCCGAGAGCATCGCGAACTTGCCGATAAAGCCCGACAGCGGGGGCAGGCCGGAAATCACCAAGGTGCAGACCATGAACGACAGGCCCAGGAAGGCCATCGCCGCCGGAATGGCCCGGCCAATCAGCACTTCCTCGTCCTCGTCCAGGTTCAGGCCCTCGCGCGGCAACAGCTCTGCCGTCAAAAACGGCGCCTCCTCATCCTCAAAGCGCACACTGGCGCCGTCGGTCGTGCGCCAACGCTCGATCAGGTCGGTGACCAGGAACAGTGCGGCCACGGCCAAGGTGGAGCTGGGCATGTAGTACAGCAAGGCGCTGGTCATCAGGTTCTGGCCAAAGCCGGCCGCGGCGAGCAAGGTGCCGGCCGACAGAATGGCTGCATAGCCCGCCACATAGCCCAGGCGCTGCGTGCCCAGGATGGAGACGGCCGCGTACAGCATGGTGGCGAGCCCGCCCAGGATCAGCCAGGCGCTGCCAAAATGGGCCGACGGCCCGGCCTCGCTGCTGAACATCAAGGTCCACAGGCGCACAATCGTGTAGATGCCCACCTTGGTCATCAGCGCAAAAATGGCACCCACCGGCGCGGTGGCCGAGCCATAGGCGGGCACCAACCAGAAGTTCAGCGGCCAGACCGCCGCCTTGATCAGAAAGGCGGTCGCCAGAATGCCGGCAGCGGTATGCAGCAAGCCCCGGTCTGCGCTGCTGACGCTGGGGATGATGCGCGCCAGATCGGCCATGTTCAAGGTGCCGGTGATGCCGTAGAGCATCGACACGCCAATCAGGAACAGCGACGAGGCCGCCAGGTTGATGGCGATGTAGTGCAGGCCATGCTGCACCCGTGATTTGCCCGAGCCGTGCAGCAGCAAACCGTACGATGCCGCCAGCATGATCTCGAAGAACACGAAGAGGTTGAACAGGTCACCGGTCAGGAAGGCGCCGGCCAGGCCCATCATCTGGAACTGGAACAGCGGGTGAAAATGCACGCCCACCCGGTGCCAGCGCGCGCCGGAATACACCACGGCGCAGAGCGCGACCACGCTGGTAGTCAGCAGCATCAGGGCCGAGAGCCGGTCGAGCACCAGCACAATGCCAAACGGCGCGGCCCAGTTGCCCGAGAGGTAGACGCTCATCGAGGTGGCCATGCCATCCTGGTTGCTCCATTTGACCAGGGCCATCGCAATGACCAGGCCGATCAGGCAGGAGCTGATGTTCATCAGCAGTTTGGTGCGTTGGTACTTCTCGCCCAAGGTCAGCATCAGCGCTGCGGTCAGCATGGGCAGCAAAATCGGTGCCAGCAACAGGTGCGGCATCAGGCGCTCAGTCAGCATCATCAGCGACATCAAGGCGCCTCCTGCACATCGTTGGACAGGGAGCCGTCCACGTGGTCAGTGCCCGTCATGCCGCGCGAGGCGAGCAGCACCACCAAAAAGAGCGCGGTCATCGCAAAGCCGATGACGATGGCCGTCAGCACCAGGGCCTGCGGCATGGGGTCGGCGTAATGCATCAAATCGGTGGGCACACCGGGCTGCAGTATCGGTTCGCGGTCGATCGCCAGGCCCACGCGGCCCATGCTGAAGATAAACAAATTGACCGCATACGACAGCAAGAGCAGACCCATGATGATCTGAAACGTCCGTGGGCGCAGCAACAGCCAGACGCCGGAGCCGGTCAATACGCCAATGGCAATGGCCAGTACGATTTCCATTTGGTATTGTCCTTAGGGTTGAGAAGCGGAGTCGCTGCGCTCGCCTTGCTGGCGCTCGTGGAAGCGGAATCCCCGGACGGATTGGTGGGCAATGCTGGTGAGCATCAGCATGGTCGAGCCCACGACCAGCGAGAACACCCCAATATCAAAGAACAGCGCGCTGGCGACATGGATCTCGCCTACCACGGGCAAGGTCAGGTGTGCGGTGTGGCTGGGGAGGAAGGGGTAGCCAAAGTACCAGCTGCCCACACCCGTGCCCAGCGCAAACAGCAGGCCGGCGGCGATCCAGCGGCGCGGGTAGATCGGCAGATGCGATTCGACCCAGTGCGTGCCGGAGATGATGTACTGCAGCAGCAGGCCAATGGCCAGGGTCAGGCCGGCCACAAAGCCGCCACCGGGCTCGTTGTGGCCGCGCATGAACAGGTACATGGCCACAATGGCGGCAAATGGCAGCAGCAGGCGCACCAGCACCGCCGGCACCATCAGGTAGCCCACAGCGGTATCGGTCGCGCTGCGCGGGTTGAGCAGGTCGGTCTGCAAGTCAGCTGGCAAAAAGCGCTGCTGCTCGGGCACATCCATGGCCTCTGGTGCGGGGCGGAAGCGGCGCAGCAGCGCATAGACGGTGAGCGCCACAATGCCGAGCACAACAATCTCGCCAAAGGTATCAAAGCCCCGGAAATCGACCAGCATGACGTTGACCACGTTGGTGCCGCCGCCCTCGGGCAGGGCGCGCTCCAGGAAGAAGGTCGAGGTGCTCTCCGGGAAGGGCCGGCTCATCATCGCAAACGACAGCCAGGCCATGCCGCCACCAGCGAGCAGCGCAATGGCCAGGTCACGCCAGCGGCGCAACGTGACCAGTGCACCATGCTGGGAGACTTTCTTGAGCTTCTTGTCGCGCTTGGGCAGCCAGCGCAGGCCCAGCAGCAGCAGCACGGTGGTAACCACCTCGACCACCAACTGGGTCAAGGCCAGATCGGGTGCAGAGAACCACAGGAAGGTCATGCAGGTGGCGAGACCCGCGCCACCCAAGGTGACCAGGGCCGCCAGACGGTGGTACTTGACCAGGAAGGCCGCTGCCAGCGAGCAGCTGATACCGATCAGCCACAGAATGCCAAAGGCGGGCGACAGCGGCTGCAGGCCCCGGTTGCCCAGTTGCAGGCCGTGGATCAGCAAGGGCAGGGTGGCGGTCAGCAAGGCGGCCAGCACCAGCCACAGCGCCTGCCACTGCCAGCGGCGCGTGCCCAGCCAGCGGCGCATATGGCGCGCGCCATTGGTGATGATCGCCATCACCGCCTGGAACACCCATTGGCCATTGACGCGGCCAACCAGCGGCGCATCATCGAGGTATTGCTTGGATCGCAACAGGCGCAGCAGCAAGTACAGCAGGATGCCCGCCAGCATCGCGATGATGCTCATCACCAGCGGTGCATTGATGCCGTGCCACAGCGCCAGGCTGAACTCCGGCAAATTGCCGCCCACCACCGGCGAGGCAGCTGCATCCAGGTAGCTGCCCACCGCCCAGGCCGGGAAGATGCCCACCAGCAGGCAGATCAGCACCAAGAGCTCGACCGGCACACGCATCCAGTGTGGTGGCTCATGGGGCTCATGGGGCAGATCGGTAGCGGGCGGGCCAAAAAACACATCGACCGTGAAGCGCAGCGAGTAGGCCACGCTGAAAATGCCGGCCAAGGTGGCGGCCACTGGCAAGGCGGTGGTCAGAAACGGCGTGGTGTTGATGTACACCGTCTCGGCAAAAAACATCTCTTTGGACAAAAAGCCGTTGAGCAGCGGCACACCGGCCATCGCCGCGCTGGCCACCATCGCCAAGGTGCCGGTGATCGGCATCATCTTTTGCAGGCCGGAGAGGCGGCGGATATCGCGGGTGCCGGATTCGTGGTCCACAATGCCGGCGGCCATGAACAGCGAGGCCTTGAAGGTCGCATGGTTCATGATGTGGAACACGGCAGCGACAGCGGCCAGCGGGCTGTTGAGGCCCAGCAGCAAGGTGATCAGGCCCAGGTGCGATAAGGTGGAGTACGCCAACAGCGCCTTCATGTCGTGCTGGAACATGGCGATATAGCCACCCAGCAGCAAGGTGATGGCGCCGGCACCGCCAACGAGCCAGAACCATTCCTCGGTACCGCTCAGTGCAGGCCAGAGGCGGGCGAGCAAAAAGACCCCCGCCTTGACCATCGTGGCCGAGTGCAGGTAGGCCGAGACCGGGGTGGGGGCTGCCATCGCGCGCGGCAGCCAGAAATGGAAGGGGAACTGCGCGCTCTTGGTGAGCGCGCCGAGCAGGATCAGCACCAGGGTGACGCGGTAGAGCTCGTGGTTGCGGATCTGGTCGCCTGCGGCCAGCACATTGTCGAGCTCATAGCTGCCCACAATGTGGCCCAGCAGCAGCACACCGCCCAACAGGCACAAGCCCCCGGTGCCGGTCACGGTGAGCGCCATGCGCGCGCCCATGCGGGCATCCTTGCGGTGGTGCCAGTAGCCGATCAGCAGGAAGGAGAACAGGCTGGTCAGCTCCCAGAAGAACACCAGCTGGATCAGGTTGCCCGAGAGCACCACGCCCATCATCGAGCCCATGAAGGCCAGGAAGAACGAGAAAAAGCGCGGAACCGGGTCGGCTTGCGACATGTAGTAGCGCGCATACAGCACGACCAGACTGCCAATGCCCAGCACCAGGATGGAGAACAGCCAGGCAAACCCGTCCATGCGGAAGTGCAGATCCAGACCCAGCTGGCCCAGCCAGGCAACGTTGTGGTGCACGACGCCGTTGTTCTGCGTTTCCGGGAAAAGCATGGCGACCTGAACCACACAGAACACCGCGATGGCCCCTGCCAGCGTGGACTCGGTGTTACGCGCGTTGGCAGGCAGCAGCGCTGCAATTGCGCTGCCGATGAAGGGGAGGAGGATCAGGTATGAAAGTGCCATTTCTTTGTAAATTCTACAAGCTGGCCCGATCCCAGCTGCTACTAAAACCCGAGCAAGTTCAGGATATTGGTCATGGCTTATCGATAGTCAATACCCCATGTTAGTGACTGCAAATGCGCGAGCAAAGGTGTTTCTTGATGCCTGTTTTGAGTATGCGCCCATGCATGCTTTGCATGAATAGCCCGGCGCTTGCCCATAGCACAACACTGCAGGCTTGCTGCAGTGTCGGGTGGCTGGTTCAGGGGGAGGCGATGGCGGCGCCGCAGGCTAAAAACACCAGTTGGGCGTGGTGGAAGCGTGCGTTGCACCGCTGCTGGCGCGTGGCAGCAGAGCGGTGCGGGCGGGGCTGGGCTGCGTGGGGTCCGGTGCCGTGGCATATCAGGGCTCCTGCGCCCCAGGGCAGGGCGTTTGTGCATCCTAGCAGAAGCGACTGGGAAGTCCTATCGCTGTTTGGATAGGTTTAGAACAGGCGCTTACTGCTCTTCCACCCGGCGCGGCGGGTAGCTGTCCCAGGATTGGCAGCCGGGGCATTGCCAGAAATGCTGGCGCGCCTCAAAGCCGCAGGCGGCGCAGCGGTAGCGGGTGAGAGGCTTGGCGGCATTGTCCAGCGCGCGCTGAATGGCAGGGTGGTGCTCTTCGTGGCTGAGCGATTCCTGCGCGAGCCAGCGGCCGGCCGCGACCAGCGAGGGCTCATGGCGCAGGTGCTCGATGTACCAGTCGCGCCCGACCGGGCCCTCGGCTTGCTCCGCGCCGGCAAATTCGTCCAGCTGCACCAGGCTTTGCATCACATCCAGCGATGGCGCGCTTTGGTAGTTGGCCTCCAGCAGCGCACGCACCTGGGGCTTGCGCTCGTCGCTCTTGACCAGCTCCAGCATCAGCGGTGCGACCAGGGGTACCGATGAGGGCGACACCGAGGCCAGCTCCATCAGCGAACCCAGGGCCAGCGCGGGATGGCCGCTCTTGTGCTGCAGGTGGGCCAGCTCGATACGGGGGCGCGGCGCGTGCGGCGCCTCGGACTGGGCTTGCTGCAGCAAGTCCTGCGCGGCGTCGAGCTGGCCATGGGCGAGTTGGCCCAGCGCCTGCTCGCACAGGTAGTGGGCAATGCGCACGCTGTAGTCGCCCTGGTTGTGGCTGTGCATCAGGCGCGCGATCTGCACGGCTTGGGGCCAGTCATGGGCGCGCTCATAGATCGCCAGGCGCGAGAGGCGTGCCTCGTTCTCGTAGGGGGTGTTCTCCAGCCGGGCCAGCGCATCTTCGGCGCGGTCCAGCAGGCCCGCTTTCATGAAATCCAGGGCCAGCGCATGCTGGGCGCGTTCGCGCTCGGGCTTGCTGATGTCGGCGCGCGAGAGCAGGTGCTCATGCACGCGCACCGCGCGGCTGTATTCGCCCCGGCGGCGGAACAAATTGCCCAGCGCAAAGTGCAGCTCGGCGGTATCGGGGTCGTTCTGCACGGCCTCGATAAAGGCATCGATGGCCTTGTCCTGCTGCTCGTTCAAGAGAAAGTTCAGCCCCTTGAAGTAGGCCTTGGGGGCGCTGCGGTTCTCGCGGCGGATCTGGCGCAGATCAAAGCGCGAGGCCAGCCAGCCCAGCACAAACGCTGCAGGGAAACCCAGCAGGATCCAGGAGATGTCAAATTCCATGAGGTGGCAGCGGGGTGGTCTCGTCCGCAGGGGCGTTGGTGGAAAGGGTGGGCTCGCCCGCAGCGGTTTGCGCCGCCGCTGCACGCTGCGCGGCTTTGCGGTGCTTCCACCAGCGCGGCACCATGCCGATGATGCCGACAATCACGCCCGCGCTGAAGGCGAGCAGCACCACCAGAACCAGCGGCGCCTGCCATTGGGTGCCAAAAAACAGGTGCACCACCACATCCCGCTGGTTATTGAGCGCAAATGCAAACAGGGTGAAGAAGATGACAGCTTTGAGCAGCCACAGCAGGTATTTCATGGCAGTGACAGGAATGGCTTGGGCGCCATTCTACGTGGATTCCCACGCCTGGCCTGGAAAAGCAAATGCCAGCACGAGGCTGGCATTGGTCAAAAGAAGGTGACGAGCCTGACCCCGGCACTGGATCCACAGTTAGGGCTGCTTGGTTCCCCACCTGACCCGGTTGGCCGCTTCCCCATGCGAGGAGGCCCGTCAGCAGTCGATTGTACCTAAAGAATGGGACCCCCTTGGCCAAGCTGGCCAAAAAGTCCTTGTTCGCCTATGCGGCCAGGGCGCAGCGGCCAAAAGTATTGCAAGCTGCGCGCAGCCAGTGCCGCCCATGGCCGTGACTGACCGTAGAATGCGATGCTATGTCTTATCTTGTTCTCGCTCGCAAATACCGTCCGCGAAATTTCTCTGAAATGGTAGGCCAGGAGCATGTGGTGCAGGCGCTGTCCAATGCGCTGGTGCAGCAGCGCTTGCACCATGCCTATCTGTTCACGGGAACCCGGGGTGTGGGCAAGACGACGGTCTCGCGCATTCTGGCCAAGTCGCTCAACTGCACGGGCGCTGACGGCCATGGCGGCATCACCGCTGCGCCCTGCGGCGTGTGCCCGGCCTGTACCGAGATCGACAGCGGACGTTTCCCCGATTACACCGAGCTCGATGCCGCCTCCAATCGCGGCGTCGATGAAGTGCAGGGCCTCCTGGAGCAAGCGGTGTACAAGCCGGTGCAGGGGCGCTTCAAGGTCTTCATGATCGACGAAGTGCACATGCTCACCAATACCGCCTTCAATGCGATGTTGAAGACGCTGGAAGAGCCGCCCGCGTACCTGAAGTTTGTGCTGGCGACGACCGACCCGCAAAAGGTGCCGGTCACGGTGCTGTCGCGCTGCCTGCAGTTCAACCTGCGCCCGATGGCGCCAGAGACCATCCAGGAACACCTGGGCCGCGTGCTGGTGCAAGAGCAGATTGCGGCCGAGCCGCAAGCCTTGCGGCTGCTGTCGCGCTCGGCCCGTGGTTCGATGCGCGATGCGCTGTCGCTGACCGATCAGGCGATTGCCTTTGGTGGCGGCCAGCTGCAGGAAGCCAGCGTGCGCCAGATGCTGGGCGCCGTCGATTCCAGCCATGTGTTTCGCCTGATCGATGCGCTGGCGCGCGGTGATGGCGCCGAGGTGGTCGATACCGTCAACCAGCTGCGCCACCAGGGCTTGTCGGCCGCGTCAACCCTGGAAGACATGGCCGTGCAGCTGCAGCGCATGGCCGTGTTCCAGGCCGTGCCGGACAAGGCCCAGGCCGCCGGCGCGCAAGACGATGCCGAGCAGCAGGAGCTGCTGCGCCTGGCCCAGCAGATGCCTGCGGACGAGACCCAGCTGCTCTACAGCATTGCGCTGCATGGCCGGGGCGAGCTGGGTTTGGCACCGGATGAATATGCGGCCTTGACGATGGCGCTGCTGCGGCTGCTGGCCTTCAAGCCTGCGGGCTCGGCTGAAAAAAAAACTCTGAATAGTGGGGCTGTGGCCCCGGTGGCTGCTGCGCCCAAGCTAGCAGCTGCGCCGATTGCTGCGCCTGCCGTGGCTGTTGCTCCGCCCGTGGTGACGCCGGTTGCCGCGTCTCCAGCGCCGCAGGTCGCCCCTGCGGTGGATGCGCCCGTGGCCGTTGCGGCGCCTGTTGTTGCTGCTCCGCCATCGGCAGCCATTTCTGCGCCTGTTTCTGCACCGGTTTCAGCGCCCACACCTGTGTTCGCGCCTGTGCCCACACCGGCACCTGTGGCGGCTCCTGTGGCCCAGCCAGCAGCTCCGGCTTCCGAGCCTATCGCCGTCACGCCGGCAGTGGAAGCCGTCAAGCTGCCGGTGCGCAGCGCAGAAGATTTGATTCCCGCGCGCGCCGCAGCCACAGTGGCGCCTGCCGCAGTCGAGCCGCCAACCCCCGCCCAGACCGAGAAGGAGCTGGTGGAAGAGGAGCAGCCGCAGTCCCATGACGACGATGCCCCGTCCGAGCCGGACAGCGATGCCGAGGACGAGACCGCAGCGCCGTACTTTGACGAGGTACCGATGGAGGCCTATGCGGATGACGAGCCAGCAGCGCTGGCCGATCTGCCCGATGCAGCGCCTGCTACTCAGCCGCCAGCTGCAGCGGCCCCTGACCGTGCCAGTCTGATCGCCTTGCCGGTGCAAACGCCGCAAGCCAGTGAGCTGGACCGGCCAGCGGCCAACTTTGGCGAGAATCTGGGCCGTGTGCCGCCCGAATTCGAGGACACCGAAGAGGGCCGATTCTGGAACGACACGGTCACCGGCCTGGTGCAGGCCGAAGCCATCACGGCGGTGGCGCGCCAGTTGGCGCTGCGCTCCCAGCTCATCAAGCGCGAGGCCGATGCCTGGTGGCTGCGGGTGGACCTGGAGTCGCTCGCCCAGCCCGGCACGATCGAGCGCCTGCGCACCGCGCTGGTGGCCGCCGGTCTGGTGGGCAAGATCCAGGTGTCGGTGGGCGCCGTGAGCGACTGCCCGGCGCGGCGCAAGGCCCATGCCGTGCAGGCCCGCCAGCGCGCGGCCGAGGACACCGTGCGCCAGGATCCCTATGTCCAGTCTTTGATACAGCAATTTGGCGCGAAAATAGTGCCCGGTAGCATTCAGCCTCTATGATGCGGCGTTCGCTGGCAGATGGGCCTCCCCGCCTGCCGCAGGTTTTTATACAAAAGGATTTTCCATGTTCAACAAAGGACAACTCGCTGGTTTGATGAAGCAAGCCCAGGCCATGCAGGACAACCTCAAGAAGGCCCAGGACGACCTGGCCAACATCGAGGTCGAAGGCGAGTCCGGTGCCGGTCTCGTCAAGGTGCTGATGACCTGCAAGCACGACGTCAAGCGCGTGACCATTGACCCCAGCCTGCTGTCCGAAGACAAGGACATGCTCGAAGACCTGGTGGCTGCCGCCTTCAACGCTGCCGTGCGCAAGGCCGAAGAGACCAGCAACGAGAAGATGGGCAAGATCACCGCTGGCATGCCAGGCCTGCCCGGCGGCATGAAGTTCCCGTTCTAAGCTAGTCACTTTGTCGCAAGCTTTTATCGCTACCAAGCCCTTGGCTGCTCTGCACGGCCAAGGGCTTGTCTGTCTGGTGCAGCTGCTGATGGGCCCTGGCCATGTCTGATACCGGCACCCTGGAGGCGCTGGTGCAAGCGCTGCGCCGCCTGCCAGGCGTGGGGGTGAAGTCGGCATCGCGCATGGCGTTTCACCTGCTGCAAAACGACCGCGAGGGCGCCGAGCTGCTCTCGCGTGCCTTGCACGAGGCCAGCAGCCGGGTGCAGCACTGCGAGCGCTGCCACACCTTTACCGAAAACAGCATCTGCGACACCTGCCTGGACGAAGGGCGGGATGCCGCGCGCCTGTGCGTGGTGGAGACCCCGGCGGACCAGGCGGCGCTGGAGCGCACCGGCGCGTACAAGGGCTATTACTATGTGCTGATGGGGCGCCTGTCGCCGCTCGACGGCATTGGCCCGCGCGACATCGGTGTGCAGCAATTGCTGCAGCGCGCGAGCGACGGCGTGGTGCAGGAGGTGATCCTGGCCACCAATTTCACCGCCGAAGGGGAGGCCACCGCCCATGTGATCAGCGAGGCCTTGCAGCGCAAGGGCATTGGCTTTACGCGTCTGGCGCGTGGGGTGCCTATCGGCAGCGAGCTCGAATATGTGGACCTGGGCACCATTGCCCACGCATTGGCCGATCGCCGCTAAGGCCTTGGTGACTGGTGCGGTCAGCGCCTTTTCCCAGTAATTCAGGGGTTTGCGCCGCCTTTGGCGCAGGCCTCCCGCAGACTGGGAAACGGGGTTTTCCTGCACCGCCGGCAGGGCTAAATCCGGTTGCGGCGCCCGGCGCGCTGCTTGCGACCGATTACAATTCAATGCTGATCTTTATGGTTATTTATGCATTTCATGCATGAATCGACCCCGGTGCAGTCTGTGTTTTCCTGGATTTGCCCGCTTTTCTGTCTCGCACGCCTGCTTCTCTGGCCGCACCGTTGCAAAGATCATTCTCCGTTCTCGTTATTGCATCTAGCCGTGTTGCTGCCGGCTGTGCCTCGTGTTTTTTAGGATTTTTGCGTGCAATCTACTGCTGTATCCAAGCGAAATATTCTGGCCGCTGTCATTGGCAATGCGCTCGAATGGTATGACTTTCTGGTCTTTGCCTTCATGACGCCCATTGTGGCCAAGCTGTTCTTCCCCTCCAACCCCAACGATCCCAGCGATGACCTCAACCGCATCCTGATGACCACGGCCGTGTTTGGCGTGGGCTTCTTCATGCGCCCAGTCGGCGGCATTCTGCTGGGCCTGTACGGCGACCGCAAGGGCCGCAAGGCGGCGATGGTGATGGTCACCGGCATCATGGCCGTGGCCATTGCACTGATCACCTTTGCGCCCACCTATGAGGGCGTAGGTATCTGGGCGCCGATCTTCATCGTGCTGGCGCGCCTGCTGCAAGGTTTTGCCGCAGGGGGTGAGTTTGGCACCTCGACCGCCTTGCTGATCGAGCTGGCGCCCAAGGGCAAGCGGGGCTTCTATGGCTCCTGGCAGATGACGGGCCAGATGGCGGCGCTGCTGATCGGTGCAGCCGTGGGTACCTTGATCACCGACTTCTTTACCCAGGAGCAGCTGATGTCCTGGGCCTGGCGCATTCCATTCGCCGTGGGCCTGTTGATCGTGCCGGTGGCCATCTATATCCGCCGCCATGTGGAAGAGCCAGAAACCTTTGTGAAGATGCAGGCCGCGCAAAAGGCCGGCACGGTCAAGCAAGTCGGTGTGCTGGAGATGCTGCGCACCCATGCACGTGAAACCCTGGTCGGCATGGGCCTAGTGGTAACGGCCACGGTGTCGATCTACATCACCTTCACCTACCTGGTGACATACTCCACCGTGACCTTGAAGCTGCCGCTGCACGATACCTTCATGGTGCAGATGGCCGGCGCTGCGCTGATGGTGGTGCTGATGCCCTTCATGGGTGCCTGGTCGGACCGTGTGGGCCGCCGCCCCTTGATGATTGGCTCGCTGCTGGGTTATCTGCTGGTGCTGTACCCGCTGTACGCCTGGCTGACCGATGGCCCGACCATTGCCAAGCTGATGACCGTGCAGGTGGTTGTGTGCCTCTTTGTGTCGGTGTTCTTTGGCGTCTTCAGCACGGTGATGGCTGAGCTCTTCCCCGCCAATGTGCGTTCTGTCGGCATGTCCATGGCCTACAACATCGCCGTGATGGTGTTTGGCGGCTTTGCCCAGTTCATCGTGACCTGGCTGATCAAGACCACGGGCTCGACCATGTCGCCTGCCTTCTATGTGATGTTTGGCGTGACCCTGGGTCTGATTGCGGCGTTCTTTATCCGTGAGCGCGCACACGACGACAACCTGGACGGCGAGATGGTCTGATCACCTGGCCCAGCACCCGCTGCGGTGTGGGCAACGGTGCCAAAAAAAAGCCCGGTGCTGCATCAGCATCGGGCTTTTTATCTGGGGGCTATGTAGCCTAGGCCAGCACGGGCAGCAAGGCCTGCCACTCCTGCGCCAGCAGGCACGCCGATGGGGCCAGCGCGCCGGGCAGCAGCTGGTTGGCGGATTGCGCAACGCCCATGCCCAAAATATGGCCGAGCAGCAAGGCGCCGGCCACCAGTTGCAGGTTGCCGGCGGGCACTTGCGGCCACTGCGCCTGGGCCTTGGCTGCCAGCTCTGCGCTCAGGCGCGGGTAGAGCTTTTCGCAGTGCTGGATCTGGGGCAGCTGCGGAATCTTGGCCGCCACGGCCTGCAGCATGGTCTCCCAGGCCTTGAGGTGCTCGGCCGGGTAGGCCTGGACCAGCTCGGGCAAGGACAGGTAGGGCGCGCGCGCCTCCAGGTTTTGCGACTGCGCCATGCGCAGCAGATTGAATAGCAGGGCGGGGCGGTGCTGCAGCAGCTCGACCAGGGTGGCGGTATCGGCCTTGTTGTTCAGCGCCTGCGCCAGTGCGGCGACATCGGCGGTGCTGGGCAGCACGACCCGGGCGGGAATGGGCTCGGGCCGGCTGACCGCATAGCCTTGGAGCAGATGGGCCTTGTTCTCCTGCGCCAATTGCAGCTGCGCAGCGGACTCGATCTTGTCGGCGATCAAGGTGGCCCCAGAGATGCGGCGCGCCCACTGCAGCATCAGTACCGCGCGCTCGGCAGACAGCACCGAGAAATCGATCTTCAGGTAGTTGACCAGGTCGTGCCAGGGCGCGTAGGCCGAATCGAGCACCGAATGGTCGAACGCGAGCGCAAAGCCCTTGGCACGCAAGGCTTCCAGCGCAGGGCGGCGTGCCAGTGCCTCTGACGATGCGGCATGGCCCAGCGACGGGATCTCCAGCACCACCTGGCTTGCAGGCAGCAGATTCAGATGGCTGCCGCGCAGGCTCTCGAACGTGGTGTTCAGAAACAGCAGGCCGTCGCCCAGCAAGGGGGCGGGCTCGATGTGCGAGAGCACGGCATGCGTCAGCGCCAGGTCCGATTCCAGCGTATGGGACGACGCGGTGCGTGAGCGGTTGAATATCTCGTGGCCGATGACGGCACCGTCGGCATCCTTGATCGGCTGCCAGGCAATGGGGGGTGCGGGTGACGTGAACACCATGGCAGCTGCCATGGAGGGGGGTGTTGAAGGAGGCGCGCTCGTGTGTTGCATGTACGGCTGAACCATTGCATGCATCAGTGGTGCCTCACCAGCAACTGGCGCAAGCAATGTCTGCATTTCGTTATCTCGGGATCGACGTGCATTGTCCTTCATATCAGGCATTTCACGCGTCTGTGGAGAGAGTGAACCTGCTGGTTTTGTAGCAAACTGCACACGCTTTTGGCGTATAAAAAGCGTCTGTTTGTTACAGTTGCCCCTGCAGCCAGTCCAACTCGCTCTGGCTGAACCCGGCTTCGCGGCGGGCAGACAGGTTGATCGGCGGGCGGGGGCGAGGTGCCTCGTAGTGGCTCATAAGCCAGCTGTAGTGCCGTTCCGGGTCCAGATCGCGCTGCGCGCAAAGAAACCGGTACCAGTGGTTGCCGATCGCCACGTGACCCACTTCTTCGCGCAGGATGATGTCCAGGATCGCGACTGCCTCCAGGGCGTCTGGCGCAGCCGTTTGTTGCAATTTTGACTGGATCTGGGGAGTTGCATCCAAACCACGGGCCTCCAGGGTGCGGGGCACCAAGGCCATGCGCGCAACGATGTCATCGGCGGTTTTCTCGCACATGGTCCACAGGCCCTGGTGCGCCGGGTAGTCGCCATAGTCATGGCCCCATTTGCGCAAATGGGCGCGCAGCAGCCGGAAATGCCTGGCTTCCTCGCCCGCCACCTGCAGCCAGTCCTGGTAGAAGGCCTCGGGCATGCCGCCATAGCGCCAGATCGCATCGAGCGCCAGGTTGATGGCGTTGAACTCGATATGGGCGATGGCGTGCAGCAAGATGGCGCGGCCCTCGGCCGTGGCGGGCGAGCGCCGGCCCATGGCGGTGTGGACCTTGAGCTCAGGTCTGGCCGGGTGGCCGGGCAGGCTGGTGCCCTCGGGAACAGCCAACTGCGCCTGGGGTGCTATTGAAATAGTGGCTCTTTGCGCATACATGGCAAGGGTGAGCGCGGATTTTTCCTCGGCATCGGCCACACACAGGGCCTGCAAGGCACATTGACGTAATTCCATCCCTACAATTATGAGGCTGGCGCCCCCATGGCGGCGTGCAAGGCAGGCATGGCCCGCGCTGCTGCGAACACCAAGGGGGTGCTTGACCCAGAACCATAACCCGATGGAGACATGATGGCGAAATATGAACTCGATGGTGTGCAGCCGCAGGTTGCCGCCTCGGCATGGATTGCAGACAGCGCGCAGGTGATCGGCCGCGTGGAGATGGCCGCAGGCAGCAGTGTGTGGTTTGGTGCCATCCTGCGTGGGGACAATGACCCGATCCGCATTGGCGAGGGCAGCAATATCCAGGACGGCAGTGTGCTGCACACCGACAAGGGCAAGCCCCTGGACATCGGCAAGCACGTCACCATCGGCCATAACGTCATCTTGCATGGCTGCACGATTGGCGATGCGTCGCTGATCGGCATGGGCGCCATTGTGCTCAACGGTGCCAAAATCGGCCGCCATTGCCTGGTGGGTGCTGGCGCGGTGGTGACCGAGAACAAGGAGTTTCCTGAAGGCAGCTTGATTGTGGGCAGCCCCGCCAAGGTGGTGCGCCAGTTGAGCCAGGAGCAGATCGAGGGACTGCGGCGCAGCGCAGAGGGCTATATGGCCAATGCGCGGCGTTTCAAATCGGGTCTGCGAAAATTGCCGGATTGAGGCGCTGTGGCCCCGGGTGTGAAGCCCGGGCGCAGCAGGCCTGCATGTATTGAATTGGAAGAATTACAGTGTCTGAACTGCATAAATTTTTGTTTGATGGGCTGCCCGTGCGGGGAGCCATTGTTCGACTGACCGATGCCTGGCAAGAGATCTTGCAGCGCCGCGCAGTCAATACCAGTACCGGCCCGTACCCGCTGCCGGTGCAGGAGATGCTCGGCGAGATGACCGCCGCTGGCGTGCTGATGCAGTCCAACATCAAATTCAACGGCGCGCTGGTGTTCCAGATCTCGGGCGATGGCCCGGTGAAGCTGGCCGTCACCGAGGTACTGACCAACCTGAGCGTGCGCTCCACTGTCACGATGATTGGTGATCTGCCCGCCGATGCGACCTTGACCGATATGGTCAATGTGCATAGCAAGGGCCGCTGCGCGATCACCCTGGACCCCAAGGACAAGCAACCCGGCCAGCAGCCCTACCAGGGCGTGGTGCCGCTGGTCGATGTGGATGGCCAGCCGCTCGAGAGCATGGCCGCCATCTTGCAGCAGTACATGCGCCAGTCCGAGCAGCTCGACACCGTGCTGGTGCTGGCAGCCAACGACAAGGTGGCCGCTGGCCTCATCGTGCAGCGCATGCCGATCAAGGGCGAGGCCAATCTGGCAGCGGGTGCGCAGAATACCGAAGAGGTCGACCAGATCGGCCTCAACGAAGAGTACAACCGCATCGCCCACCTGGCGGCCAGCCTGACCCGCGATGAGCTGCTGAACCTCGACGTCGAGACCATCCTGCACCGCCTGTTCTGGGAAGAAAAGCTGCTGCGCTTTGTCCCTGAAGACGGCGAAGGCGGCCCGCACTTTGCCTGCACCTGCAGCCGCGAGCGCGTGGGCAATATGCTGCGCAGCCTGGGCCAGGAAGAGTCCGACAGCATTCTGGAAGAGCAGGGCATGATCGAGGTGGGCTGCGAATTCTGTGGCCAGCAGTACCGCTTTGATGCGGTCGATGTGGCTCATCTGTTTACCGAGCGCGGCAATGACCCGCCGGCCTCCAACCTGATGCAGTGATGCCGGGCGCCGCTGGCCGCGCTTAGCTGGCTGGCGGTGTGATCAGGCCCTGAAACAGGCGCAGCTCGCAATCGGGGTCGCTGCATTTTTCGCAGTTCCAGCGCGCACGCGCGCCGGGGTTGCTCTGCCGCAATGCCATGCGCAAGGCCTGCAGGCCCGGCGCCAGGGGGAACCAGTTGCACAGCGCCGCAAGTGCTTCCTGCTCCAGCCGGTGCCCCTGGCTGAACAACAATTGAAACGCCTGCCCCTGGGCCACCAGGTGCAGGCGTGCTTGCATCAGCAGGGTCTGCGCCGGATCGGTTTGGCTGGCGCTGTCACGCATTGGTGGCGCCAGCAGCAGCACGGCGTCATGCCGCGCCAGGACAGCGGCTGGCATATCTGACGTTGGCGAGGCGGTGAGTTGCGCAAAGCTGCAGGCCTGCAGCACCCATGCCGGGGGCGATGCCGTATCGCCCTGTGCCAGATAATGCGCCAGTTGCTGCGCGAGTTGTGCTGCATCCTCACACGCTGCCGAGGCCAGATAGACCGTCGGTGGCAAGCCCTGGGGGCTAGGCATCATGGCAGAGGAGGGCGTCGCAGGCATGGCGGCGATGATAAGGCCAAAGCCGGGGGCGGGCGACAAAAAAGCGCCTCCGAAGAGGCGCTTGCTGGGGCTGGGGGCTGCGCTGCTTTATTTGCGCGTGTACTGCACAAACACTTCATTGGGCTTGACCATGCCCAGCTCATTGCGGGCCTTGCCTTCGACCATGTCCATGCCCTGCTTGAGGTCGTTGACCTCGGTCTCCAGGCGCACGTTCTCGCGTGTGGCCGCTTCGTTCTCTGTTTTCTGCGTGGCGATTTGCTGCTTCATGTCCTTGACGTAGGGCACGCTGCCGCGCCCACTCCAGAGCTGGGCATGGATGCTGACCAAAATGGCCAGCAGCACAAAGGGAACAATGCGAGAGATCATGGCAAACAGGGCTCGAAAGGGCTGGCGGGGCAGGGCCTGAGGCCATGCCCCGCAGCAGGCTTAGCGCAGATTGTAGAAGGCGGCGCGGCCAGGGTACACGGCCACTTCGCCCAGGTCTTCTTCAATGCGCAGCAGCTGGTTGTACTTGGCCATGCGGTCCGAACGGCTCAGCGACCCGGTCTTGATCTGGCCCGCGTTCAAGCCCACGGCGATGTCGGCGATGGTGCTGTCTTCGGTCTCGCCCGAGCGGTGCGAGATCACGGCGGTGTAGCCGGCGCGCTTGGCCATCTCGATGGCGGCAAAGGTTTCGCTCAAGGTGCCGATCTGGTTGATCTTGATCAGGATGGAGTTGGCGATGCCCTTGTCGATGCCTTCCTTGAGGATCTTGGTGTTCGTCACGAACAGGTCGTCACCCACCAGCTGTACCTTCTTGCCCAGGCGCTCGGTCAGCACCTTCCAGCCATCCCAGTCGCCTTCGTGCATGCCGTCTTCGATGGAGATGATGGGGTACTTGTCGCACCAGGCGGCCAGCATGTCGGTCCATTGCTCGGCCGTCAGGCTGATGCCGCCTTCGCCTTCGAGCACGTACTTGCCGTCCTTGTAGAACTCGGAGGCAGCGCAGTCCAGCGCCAGGGCGATCTGCTCGCCGGCGGTGTAGCCGGCCTGGTCGATGGCTTCGAGGATCAGCTGGATGGCGGCTTCATGGTTCTCGACCGATGGCGCAAAACCGCCTTCGTCACCCACGGCGGTCGGCATGCCACGGCTGTCGATGATCTTTTTGAGCGCGTGGAACACTTCTGCACCCCAGCGCAGCGCTTCGCGGAAGCTCGGCGCGCCCACGGGCACGATCATGAACTCTTGCAGGTCCAGCGAGTTGTTGGCGTGGGCGCCGCCGTTGATGACGTTCATCATCGGCACGGGCAGCTGCACACCGCCCATGCCGCCAAAGTAGCGGTACAGCGGCAGACCGGCTTCTTCGGCAGCGGCGCGGGCCACGGCCATCGACACGGCCAGCATGGCATTGGCGCCCAGGCGGCTCTTGTTGTCGGTGTTGTCCAGGTCGATCAGGGTCTTGTCCAGGAAGGCCTGCTCGGCGGCATCCAGGCCCAGAATGGCTTCGGAGATTTCGGTATTGATGTGCTCGACGGCCTTGAGCACGCCCTTGCCCAGGTAGCGGCTCTTGTCGCCGTCGCGCAGCTCGATGGCTTCACGCGAGCCGGTGGAGGCGCCCGAGGGGACGGCCGCGCGGCCCATCACACCCGATTCCAGCAATACATCACATTCCACGGTGGGGTTGCCACGCGAATCCAGAATTTCGCGGCCAACGATATCAACAATTGCACTCACTTTAGAGCCTTTCAGAGATTGAGAAAAGGGTTGGTGCGCTGCAAACGGGTGGACTGCAACTGCACGGAATCAAGGGGTTTGGCAGGGCGATGCAGCGCTTAAACGCCTTCGACCAGCACCATGCGCATGATGGCAGCGCCGGCACGTGCCTCGCGCGCCTTGCTGTATTCGGGGGAGTCGTAAAAACGGCGGGCTTGCTCGCTGTCCTTGAACTTCAGGATCACGGTGCGACCGGGGTTCCAGTCGCCCTCGATCACCTCGACCTTGCCGCCGCGTACGCATACCTCGGCGCCATAGGTTTGCATGGCGATGGTGCTGTACTTGCGGTACTCCTCGTACTGCTCGGGGTTGGTGACGGTGACCGATGCAATGATGTATGCGCTTGGCATTTAAGCTCCAAAATTGTTTTCCAGGAAACCGTTCTTCTTGGTGATGCTGTCCAGCGCCACCATGGTTTCGAGCAAGGCCTTCATGTGCTTGAGCGGCACGGCATTGGGGCCATCGCTCAGGGCGTTGCAGGGGTCGGGATGGGTTTCCATGAACACGCCAGCGACGCCCACAGCAATCGCTGCACGGGCCAGCACGGGCACCATCTCGCGCATGCCGCCACTCGACGTGCCATTGCCGCCGGGCAGCTGCACGCTGTGCGTGGCGTCAAACACCACGGGCGCATTGGTTTCGCGCATGATGGCGAGCGAGCGCATGTCGCTCACCAGGTTGTTGTAGCCAAAGCTGGCACCGCGTTCGCAGGCCATGAAGCTGTCTTCGGGCAGACCCACTTCCTTGGCGGCAGCGCGGGCCTTGTCGATGACATTCTTCATGTCATGCGGGGCCAGAAACTGGCCCTTCTTGATATTCACGGGCTTGCCCGATTGCGCGACCGCACGGATGAAGTCGGTCTGGCGGCACAGGAACGCGGGGGTCTGCAGCACATCGACGATGCTGGCCACGTAGGGCACTTCGGCTTCGGTGTGCACATCGGTGAGGATGGGCACATTCAGCTCTTTTTTCACCTTGGCCAGAATCTCCAGGCCCTTTTCCATGCCGGGGCCGCGAAAGCTCGTGCCCGAGCTGCGGTTGGCCTTGTCAAAGCTGCTCTTGAAGATAAAGGGGATGCCCAGGCTGGACGTCATTTCCTTGAGCTGTCCGGCCACATCCATCTGCAGCTGCTCGGACTCGACCACGCAGGGGCCGGCGATCAGGAAAAACGGTTTATCAAGCCCGATATCAAATCCGCACAATTGCATGGACGGTGTTCCTTAAGGATGGGGTGAGAGCAAAGACGCCATGAAAAACGCAGCGTTGGTGGATGCTTTGTTTGTCATGGCTTCTGTGTGTGCCGCAGCGTGGCCGCAATTTTACTTGGCTGCCTGCTTCTTGCGATCGACTGCCGCCTTGATGAAGGCATTGAACAGCGGATGGCCGGCCCAGGGGGTGGACTTGAACTCGGGGTGGAACTGCACACCGATGAACCAGGGGTGCACCGCCTTGGGCAGCTCGACAATCTCGGTCAGGTGCTCGCGCTGGGTCAGCGCCGAGATCACCAGGCCCGCCTTGCGCAGCTGGTCCAGGTACTGGGTGTTGGCCTCGTAGCGGTGGCGGTGGCGCTCGGTCACTACATCGCCATAGATGCTGTGGGCCAGCGAGTCCTTTTGCACATCGGACGATTGCGCGCCCAGGCGCATCGTGCCACCCAGGTCCGAGTTCTCGTCGCGGGTCTTGATGGTGCCGTCGGCATCCTTCCACTCGGTGATCAGCGCGATCACAGGGTGGGGGGTCTGGCGGTCGAACTCGGTGGAGTTGGCGTTGTCCAGGCCCGCCACATGGCGGGCGTATTCGATGGTCGCCACCTGCATGCCCAGGCAGATACCCAGGTAGGGCACCTTGCCTTCGCGGGCAAACTTGGCCGTCGAGATCTTGCCTTCGACACCGCGCGAGCCAAAGCCGCCGGGCACCAGGATGCCGTCATAGCTCTTGAGCAGCTCGGCCGCATCGCTGTCATGGATGGTTTCCGAATCCACGTGCGTGATCTTGACGCGCACATGGTTTTGCATGCCAGCGTGCTTGAGCGCTTCGTTGACGGACTTGTAGGCGTCCGACAGCTCGACATACTTGCCCACCATCGCGATGGCCACTTCGCCCTTGGGGTGCTCGGTCTCGTAGACCAGGTCATCCCAGCGCTTGAGGTTGGCCGGTGGCGTGTTCAGGCGCAGCTTGTCGCAGATGAGGCCATCGAGGCCCTGCTCGTGCAGCATGCGCGGCACCTTGTAGATGGTGTCCACATCCCACATGCTGATGACGCCCCAGGACTGGACGTTGGTGAACAAGGAGATCTTGTCACGCTCTTCCTCAGGGACGGCATGCTGGGCGCGGCACAGCAGCGCATCGGGCTGGATACCGATTTCGCGCAGCTTTTGCACCGTGTGCTGGGTGGGCTTGGTCTTGAGCTCGCCGGCCGCTGCAATGTAGGGCAGGTAGGTCAGGTGCACAAAGGCCGAGTTGTTCGGGCCGAGCTTGAGCGACAGCTGGCGCACCGCTTCCAGGAAGGGCAGCGACTCGATATCGCCGACCGTGCCGCCGATTTCGCAGATGGCGACATCGACTGCGTGGTCGGTGCCGATGCCGGCGCCGCGCTTGACGTATTCCTGGATCTCGTTGGTGATGTGCGGGATGACCTGCACGGTCTTGCCCAGGTAATCACCACGGCGCTCTTTTTCAAGAACGCTTTGGTAGATACGGCCGGTCGTGAAGTTGTTGGTCTGGCGCATGCGCGTTTCGATGAAACGCTCATAGTGGCCCAGGTCCAGGTCGGTCTCGGCGCCATCGTCCGTCACAAACACTTCGCCGTGCTGGAAGGGGGACATGGTGCCCGGATCCACGTTGATGTAGGGATCCAGCTTGATCAGGGTGACTTTGAGTCCGCGCGATTCCAAAATCGCTGCAAGGGAGGCTGAGGCGATTCCCTTGCCCAGGGAAGACACCACACCGCCAGTAACGAAGACAAATTTGGTCATGTCTTTTAGGGAGGTGGGAAATTCTGATTATAAAGGCGTATGCCCGCCTGTGCGGACAGCTGCGGTAAATGGGCTTCAACGGCCACGGGTTTGCGGCGCAGCAACCGCCGCCAACATAGCCGCTCTGCCACTGCTCTCTTGTCTGCTGCAGTGCAGCGGCCGCGCTGTGCCTCTGCTACATTGGCGGGCATGAACCAGCTCCATGGAAAACATATTGTCCTCGGCATGTCGGGTGGCGTTGCCGCATTCAAGTCTGCCGAGCTGTGCCGCCGACTGACCAAGGCGGGCGCGACCGTGCAGGTGGTCATGACCGAGTCGGCCACCCAGTTCATGACGCCCGTCACCATGCAGGCGCTCTCCAACCGCCCGGTTTATACCTCGCAGTGGGATGCGCGCGAGCACAACAATATGCCGCACATCAACCTGAGCCGCGAGGCCGATGCGATTGTCGTGGCGCCTTGCAGCGCCGACTTTATCGCCCGCCTGGTGCAAGGCCGCGCCGATGAGCTGCTGAGCCTGTTGTGCCTGGCGCGGCCCATTGATACCGTGCCCTTGATCCTGGCCCCCGCGATGAACCGCGAGATGTGGGCCCACCCCGCCACGCAACGCAACCTGCGCCAGGTGCAGGCCGATGGTGCCGTGGTGCTGGGCGTGGGCAATGGCGACCAGGCCTGCGGCGAGACTGGCGACGGCCGCATGCTGGAGGCCGCCGAGATTGAGGAAGAGCTGCAGTATTTTTTCAGCGCCAAGGCGCTGGCAGGCAAAAAACTGCTGATCACCGCCGGCCCCACGTTTGAAGCGATTGACCCGGTGCGGGGCATCACCAACCTCTCGAGCGGCAAGATGGGCTTTGCGATCGCGCGCGCCGCTCAGGCTGCTGGCGCCGAGGTCACCCTGGTAGCCGGCCCCGTGCATGTGCCCACGCCGCGCGGCGTGCGCCGCATCGATGTGCAATCGGCGCAAGACATGCTGCAGGCAGTGCTGGCCAGCGTTGAAGGCGCCGATGTGTTTGTCGCCACCGCTGCAGTGGCCGACTGGCGCCCAGCCCACGCGGCGGATCAGAAGATCAAAAAAGACGGCAGTGGCGAGGTGCCGCAACTGGCCTTTGTCGAGAATCCGGACATTCTGGCCACGGTCGCGCAGCTGCCTCGCGCCAAAAGCGGTGCTCTGTACTGCGTGGGTTTTGCCGCGGAGAGCGAAAACCTGTTGGCTAATGCCCAGGCCAAGCGCCTGCGCAAGCAGATTCCGCTCTTGGTTGGCAATATTGGCCCCGCCACCTTTGGCAAGGACGATAACGCCTTGCTGTTGGTGGACGCGCAAGGCCACAAGGAGCTGCCCCATGCCAGCAAGGCAGTCTTGGGCGAGCAGCTGGTCGCCGAGATTGCCAAGCGCATCGCGCGCTAGTCCATCCTAAAGCGCATCACACCGCAGCCGCCACCATAGGGCAGCTGTTTGATTTGCCTCAGTCCAACAAGGCCAGGATCTCGTCGTGCAGTTGGCGCGGTAGGCGGATGCCTTGCTGCGCACTCAAAGCCCGCGCGGCATAGCGCCGCTCGGAGGGCAGGCGTGCCCCTTGGCCTTTGATCGCGGCAAACAGGGCCTCGGCACGCGCCTGGTGGCCGGGCCAGTCTTCGCCAGCAAAGCGTTCAGGGTCAAAAGCCAGCACCAGGTGGCCATGGCAGGGCATGCCGCCGGCACCGGCGTCCAGCGCCATCGATTCCTGGCTGCCCAGATCTCCAATCAGCATGCCGGCCATCAACTCGACCATGGTGGCCAGGGCCGAGCCCTTGTGGCCGCCAAAAGGTGCGCATCGCGCCCTGGGCCACGGCGGCCGGGTCGGTCGATGGCTGGCCCTGCGCATCGATGCCCACGCCTTCGGGCAGCGGGGTGCCGGCGCGGCGGTGCAGGTCCAGATCGCCGCGCGCAATGGCGCTGGTGGCGAAGTCAAATACATAAGGGTAGGGGCCCGGCCGGGGCCAGCCAAAGGCGATCGGGTTGGTGCCAAACACCCCTTTGCTGCCGCCGGCCGGGGCGACCCAGGCATGGCTGGGTGTCATCACCAGCGCGGCCAGGCCTTGGTCGGTGAGCATCTCCACCTCCGGCCACAGCGCCGTGAAGTGGCAGCAGTGGTTGATCACCAAGGCGCCCATACCCAGCTTGCGCGTGGCTGCCACCAAGGGCGGCAGGCCCACTTCCAGCGCCCAGGGCGAGAAGCCGCGCTGGGCATTAACCCGGGTGATCGCGCCTTGCGTGGGCTGCAGCAGAGGAGGGGCTTGCAGGTCCACCAGGCCGGTGCGGATGGTCTGGGCCGCGCTCAGGATGCGGTAGGCGCCATGGCTTTGGCAGGCATCGCGCTGGCCTGCGACCACGATGCGGGCAATGGCCTGGGCATGGTCTGCGCTCAAGCCCAGGTGCTGCAATACCTGCAGCGCCAAGAGGTGCAGGTCGCTCTCGCTGATCAGCAGGCAGTCTTCTTGTCCTTGATCCATTCTTTTGCCGCCTCAGGCCTTGCTGCGGGGAATGCGGCCCATCAGATAGAACTCGTCATTGGGCTGCATGCCGGCAAAGCTGGCCATGCGGTTGCTCAGGCCAAAGAAGGCGGTGATGGCCGCAATGTCCCAGATGTCTTCGTCATCAAAGCCATGGGTGTGCAGGGCGCTGAAGTCCGCCTCGTCAATCTCCTGCGAGCGGGTGCAGACCTTCATCGCAAAATCCAGCATCGCGCGCTGGCGAGCCGAGATATTCGCCTTGCGGTAGTTGACGGCCAACTGGTCGGCCAGCATCGGGGCCTTTTCGTAGATGCGCACCAGCGCACCATGCGCGACCACGCAGTACAGGCACTCGTTGTGCGCGCTGGTGACGGTGACGATCATCTCGCGCTCGGCCTTGCTCAGGCTGCTTTCCTCGCGCTCCATCAGCGCATCGTGGTAGGCAAAGAAGGCGCGCCATTCGGCCGGGCGGCGTGCAAAGGCCAAAAACACATTGGGGATGAAGCCGGCCTTCTCCTGCACCTGGGCGATGCGGGCCTGGATGTCTTGGGGCAGGCTCTTGAGGTCAGGCAGGGGGTAGCGCGCAGTTGCAGCCATGGTCTTGTCTCCACAGGGTTGTTCTGCGGACCATCATAGAGGCAAGCCCTGCGCTAGGCCTGCCTGTTGGTGACTACTGCAGGGGATGGTCAGTTTGCGCTAAAAGGGCGGCCGCGCAGCTTGGTGCCGGGCGCAATGCCCTTTTGCTTGAACCAGCCCTGGTTCATCTCCAGCACATAGCGCACCGGCTTGCTCGAGCAGTGCGAGTCTTCCGTCATCGGCTGCATATCGGCCAGGTTGACGATGGTGCCGTCGTCACTGACAAAGGCGGCGGTCAGCGGCAGGATGGTGTTCTTCATCCAGAAGCACTGGGTGCCGGGGCGGTCAAACACAAAGAGCATGCCTTCGTTGGCCGGCATCTCCTTGCGGAACATCAGGCCGATTTCCTTCTCGCGTGCCGTCTGCGCCACCTGCGCATGGATGCGGTGCATGCCGGCTGTCAGCTCGGTGCGGGCCAGCTGCATCTGTGGCTCCCCGGTGGGCGCCGCCTGCTGCGCCGCAGCCGGCAAGGCCGCAGCCAGTGCGCAGGCCAGGGCCGATGCGGCAAGGCAGCGCTGAGCGAGGCGGGAAGAACGGATGGCCAAGGGGGTGGGGAACATGGTGGTCAGGACTCTCACAAAGCAGGGTGCACGAGATGTGCCGTGGCGGCGCAGCGCGCCATAGCCGGTTTTATACACCATGCCAGCCTTGCTGCACGCCCGCTGTGCCATGCCCGGTGCCGGGTTCAGATGTCACAGTTTGTGCAGCCGGGCCCGGCCGGTATTTGTCGATAGAATCGTTGGCGGTAACACATGCGCCTGGTGCCTGGTGTGGGGCTGGGCGAAGAATCAGATTGGGAGATTTGTGACAATGCGTGCTCAACATATCCAGCAGCCCGAGGGCGGACAGGCCATCACGGCCAATGCAGACCACAGCCTGTGCGTGCCCGACCAGCCCATCATCCCCTTTATCGAAGGTGATGGCGTGGGCCGCGACATCACGCCGGTGATGCGCAAGGTGGTGGATGCAGCGGTGGCCCAGGCCTATGGCGAGGCCCGCCGCATTGCCTGGATGGAAGTGTTTGCCGGTGACAAGGCAGTTGGCCTGTATGGCGAGGGCCAAAGCCTGCCCCAGGAAACCATGGATGCCATCGGCCAGTACCTGGTTGCCATCAAGGGACCATTGAATACGCCGGTGGGCGGCGGCATCCGCTCGCTCAACGTTACCCTGCGCCAAACGCTGGACCTGTATGTCTGCCTGCGGCCGGTGCGCTACTTTGAGGGCGTGCCTTCGCCAGTGCGCGAGCCGCACAAGACGCATATGGTGATCTTCCGCGAGAACTCCGAAGACATCTATGCCGGTATCGAGTTTGCCGCAGGCTCGGACCTGGCGGTCAAGCTGATCGCCTTCTTGCAGCAGGAGATCGGCTCGCAGAAGATCCGCTTTCCGCAAAGCTCGGGCATCGGCATCAAGCCCGTCTCGCGCGAAGGCACCGAGCGCCTGGTGCGCCAGGCCATCCAGTATGCGATCGACCATGACAAGCCCAGCGTGACCTTGGTGCACAAGGGCAACATCATGAAGTTCACCGAAGGCGCGTTCCGTGACTGGGGCTATGCGCTGGCCAAGAAGGAATTCGGCGCCGAGGTCATCGACGGCGGCCCCTGGATGCGCCTCAAAAGCCCCAAGGATGGCTCCGAGATCATCATCAAGGATGTGATTGCCGATGCCTTCTTGCAGCAGGTGCTGCTGCGCCCGGCCGATTACTCGGTGATTGCCACCCTCAACTTGAATGGCGACTACATCTCGGATGCGGTGGCCGCGCAGGTGGGTGGCATCGGCATTGCGCCGGGTGCCAATCTGTCGGACCGGGTCGCGGTGTTCGAGGCCACGCATGGCACGGCGCCCAAGTATGCGGGCAAGGACTATGTCAACCCCGGCTCGCTGATCCTGTCGGCCGAGATGATGCTGCGCCATATCGGCTGGAGCGAAGCGGCGGACCTGATCATTGCCGCGATGGAGGCCACCATTGCCTCCAAGCGCGTGACCTATGACTTTGCGCGGCTGATGGATGGCGCCACGCAGGTCAGCACCTCGCGCTTTGGCGATGAGATGATCAGCAATATGCAAGCTGCCTGACCTTCCACCGGTGGGGCGCGCATCTGGCCGCGCCCCGCCTCTTACCTTGTTGCCCATGGCCATGGACACACCGCACATCATCGACACTGCGCGCCAGGTGCTGGAGATCGCGGCGACGATTGCGTTTGCGCTGTCCGGGGTGATCAAGGCGGCGCACAAGAAGCTCGATGTCGTCGGCGTCTGCGTGGTGGCCTTTGTGGCCGCGTTTGGCGGCGGCACCTTGCGCGATCTGCTGCTGGACCAGCGGCCCTTTTTCTGGGTGCGGCAGGAGACCTTTGTCTGGGTGATCCTGGGCATCAGCCTGCTGGCCATCGTGTTTTTGCGGCAGCGCCATTTTGCGCTGACCGAGCGCGCCATGCTCTGGCCCGATATGCTGGGTCTGGGCCTGTTTGCCGCGGTGGGTGTGGACATGGCCGCCGAGCAAGGGCTGCCCGCGCTCATTTGCGTGATGATGGGCGTGATCACCGGGGTGTTTGGCGGGGTGTTGCGCGATGTGATGTGCGGCGAGATCCCGCAGGCTTTCCGTGACCACCAGCCGTATGCGGTCTGCGCTTTTGTCGGCGGCTGGGTGGATCTGCTGCTGCGCAGCTCGCCCGTGCCCGAGATGGCGCCGATGCTCGGCTGCGTGTTCGTCACCGCCGGCCTGCGCGCGATTGCGCTGTGGCGGCACTGGCGGCTGCCGAGCTGGCGGGTGGAATAGGCAAGGTTGTAGCAAGAGGAGTTGTGCAGGCATGGGAAAAAAATTTGCATGGTCACTGCTGGCGCTGCTGGCCTTGGTGGGCGCCGCTGCCATCTGGTACCTGGCGGGCAAGACCTATGAAATCCGCATCAGCCAGGCGCAGCTCGAGCAAAAGCTCGCCGAGCGCCTGCCGCTGACCCAGCGCTACCCGCTGGTCTCCGTCACCATGGCGCAGCCCCGGGTGCATTTGAATGAGGACAGCGAGCGGGTCGACTTCGGGCTGAACATGACCGTCACCACCAACACGAGCGGCAGCCAGCTGCTGGGCGCGCAGATCGATGTGTCTTCCTCCTTGCGCTATGACGCCGAGCGCGGCGCGATCTTTCTGGACCAGCCGGTGATGGACAAGCTGGTGGTGCAGGGCCTGGATGAGCGGCGCACGGCGATGGCGCAGGTGGCGCTGGAGGCCGCCATGGCCTCGTACCTGGCCCAGCAACCGATCTACACGCTCAATGCATCGGACACGCGCCAGCGCGTTGCGCGCATGGCGGTGCGAGACATCAAGGTCGACAAGGGCGTGCTCGTCATCATTCTAGGCCTGTGATGCCGCGCTTTTTCTATATTCTCAAAACACCATAAATTAACAAAAATATATTCGTTTGAGTTTTAAGTACAAAAGTCCACAATTTGCTACATCACTTCATACAAACGGGTAGCAGAACATGAAACTGGGTGGATTGAAATCTTTGGTGGTTGCCGCAGCGGTGGTGGCCAGTGGTTCGGTGCTGGCACAAAACCAGCTGCTCAATGTCTCATATGACGTGGCCCGCGAGTTCTACAAGGACTACAACACGGCCTTTATCGCCCATTACAAGAAGACCAAGGGTGTCGACATCAAGGTCGACCAGTCCCATGGTGGCTCGAGCGCCCAGGCGCGTGCCGTGTCCGAAGGCCTCGCCGCCGATGTGGTGACCTTCAACACCACGACCGACGTGGAGTTCCTCGCCGAAAAGGGCGTGGTTGCCAAGGACTGGGCCAAGAAGTTTCCCAACGACGCATCGCCCACCACCTCGACCATGCTGTTTCTGGTGCGCAACGGCAACCCCAAGGGCATCAAGGACTGGGATGACCTGATCAAGCCTGGTGTGCAGGTGGTGGTCGTGAACCCCAAGCTGGGTGGCAATGGCCGCTACGCCTATCTGGCCGCCTGGGGCCAGGCCCGTGAAAAGGGTGGGTCGGACGCCGATGCGCAAGCCTACATCAGCAAGCTCTACAAGAACGTGCCGGTGCTGGCCAAGGGCGGTCGCGATGCGACGGCCGCCTTCTTGCAGCGCAATGTGGGCGATGTGCTGATCACCTTTGAATCCGAAGTGGTCTCCATTGACCGTGAATTTGGCAAGGGCAAGGTCGATCCGGTCTACCCATCGGTGAGCATCACCGCAGAAAACCCGGTCGCCGTGGTCGAACGCACGGTCGAGAAAAAGGGCACGGCCGAGCTGGCCAAGGCCTACCTGGACTTCCTCTACTCCGATGAAGGCCAGGAAATCGCCGCCAACCATGCGATCCGCCCCCGCAGCGAAGCGGTGCTGAAAAAGCACGCCGACGTGTTCAAGCCGATCAAGCAGTTCACCGTGGGCAAGTACTTTGGCAGCCTGGGTGAAGCGCAGAAGACCCATTTCAGCGACGGCGGCTACTTCGACAAGCTGTTCACCGAACCCAAGAAGTGATGAGCCAGCAGCAGCGCCCGCCAGCCGGGCGCTGACTGCGTATTTCCTGTAGATTTTTGCCGATCGGAATCCATGTCAGCTGCCATCACTGCCCCGGCCAACGCCGTGCCCAGTGCCAAACGCCGGAGTGCCAAACGGGTACTGCCAGGCTTTGGGCTCACCCTGGGCTACACCATTTTCTACCTCAGCATCATTGTGCTGATCCCGCTGGCGACCTTGCTGTTCAAGACCTTTGAGCTGACCTGGGACCAGTTCTGGACCACGATCTCCGCCCCCATTGCCGTGGCCGCCTACAAGGTCACCTTCGGCGCCTCACTGATCGCCGCGCTGGTGAACCTGGTGTTTGGCATGCTGATCGCCTGGGTGCTGGTGCGTTACAAGTTTCCGGGCAAGAAGATCGTCGATGCGCTGGTCGATCTGCCTTTTGCGCTGCCCACGGCTGTCGCAGGTATCTCGCTGACCGCCTTGCTGGCCGACAACGGCTGGATTGGCCAGTACTTTGCGCCGTTGGGCATCCAGCTGGTGTTCAACCGCGTGGGTATCGTGTTTGCGCTGATCTTTATTGGCCTGCCGTTTGTGGTGCGCACAGTGCAGCCGGTGCTCGAAGATTTTGAAAAAGAGCTGGAAGAGGCTGCCGGCAGCCTGGGCGCCTCGCGCTGGCAAACCTTTTACAAGGTGATCCTGCCTGCGATCGGGCCCGCCTTGCTGACCGGCTTTGCGATGGCCTTTGCCCGCGCGGTGGGCGAGTATGGCTCGGTCATCTTCGTCTCCAACAACATCCCGATGGAGTCGCAGATCACGCCGTTCGTCATCATGGCCAAGCTGGAGCTGCATGACTATGCCGGTGCCACCGCCATTGCGATGGTGATGCTGGTGATCTCATTTGTGCTGCTGCTTCTCATCAACGGCCTGCAAAGCTGGCAGCGCAAGCGTGCGGGGATTTAAACCATGCCAACCATGTATCTCGTATTGATTGCCATCGTGGTGGTGGTGCTGGGCACGGTGCTGGCGCGCTACCAGTATGTGGCCCGCCATGAGCCCGAAGTGCAAAGCACCGTGACCGAGCCGCGCTGGGTGCGCTGGACCCTGACCGGTATTGCACTGACCTTCATGCTGCTGTTTTTGCTGCTGCCACTGGTGGCCGTGTTTGTCGAGGCGCTGCGCAAGGGTTGGGACACCTATGTGGCAGCGCTCACCGAGCCCGATGCCTGGTCGGCCATCAAGCTGACCTTGATCACTGCGCTGATTGCGGTGCCGCTGAACCTGGTGTTTGGCGTGGCAGCCGCCTGGGCGATTGCCAAGTTCGAGTTCAAGGGCAAGGCCTTGCTGACATCGCTGGTGGA
>NZ_KE148650.1:0-9069 GCF_000410635.1 Comamonas sp. B-9 | reverse complement strand
GGGCAAGGCCTTGCTGACATCGCGGGGGGCCCTGCCGTTTTCGGTGTCGCCGGTGGTGGCGGGCCTGACCTATGTGCTGCTGTTTGGCGCCAATGGCTGGTTTGGCAGCTGGCTGGAGGCCCATAACCTCAAGGTGATCTTTGCCGTGCCGGGCATTGTGCTGGCCACCGTGTTCGTGACCTTCCCCTTCATCGCCCGGGAGCTGATTCCGCTGATGCAGGCCCAGGGCAATGATGAGGAGCAGGCGGCCATTGTGCTGGGCGCATCGGGCTGGCAGACCTTCTGGCGCGTGACCCTGCCCAATATCAAATGGGGCCTGCTCTATGGCGTCATCCTGTGCAATGCACGGGCCATGGGCGAGTTTGGCGCGGTCTCGGTGGTCTCGGGCAGCATTCGCGGCCAGACCAACACCATTCCGCTGCATGTCGAGATTTTGTATGCCGACTTTCAGTCTTCTGCAGCCTTTGCGGTGGCGTCGCTGCTGGCCTTGCTGGCGCTGGTGACCCTGGTGCTCAAATCGATCGCCGAGTGGCGTGCCGAGAAAGAGCACAAAGAGGCAGCCAGCCTGCCGCCCGAGCGGCCGCGCGATGACAGCGCAGCCACGGCATAAACACGGTATTTTCGAGGTCGGATATGAGCATTGAAATCCAAAACATTTCCAAGTCGTTTGGCAGCTTTAAAGCGCTCAATAACGTCAACCTGGACATCAAATCCGGTGAACTCATCGCGCTGCTGGGCCCCTCGGGCTGCGGCAAGACCACCTTGCTGCGCATCATCGCCGGTCTGGAGTCTGCCGACCAGGGCACCATCCAGTTCAGCGGTGAAGACACCACCGATGTGCATGTGCGCAACCGCAATGTGGGCTTTGTTTTTCAGCACTACGCGCTGTTTCGCCACATGACGGTGTTCGAGAACGTGGCCTTTGGCCTGCGCATCAAGCCGCGCAAGGAGCGCCCGAGCGAAGCCCAGATTCGCGAGAAGGTGATGAGCCTGCTCAAGCTGGTGCAGCTCGACTGGATCGCAGACCGCTACCCCTCGCAGCTGTCGGGCGGCCAACGCCAGCGCATTGCGCTGGCCCGCGCGCTGGCGGTGGAGCCCAAGGTGCTGCTGCTCGACGAGCCCTTTGGCGCGCTCGATGCCAAGGTGCGCAAGGAGCTGCGCCGCTGGCTGCGCCGCCTGCACGATGAGCTGCATGTGACCAGCATCTTTGTGACCCATGACCAGGAAGAAGCGCTGGAAGTGGCCGACCGCGTGGTCGTGATCAACAAGGGCCAGATCGAGCAGGCCGGCACGCCGCAGGAAGTCTGGGACAGCCCGGCCAGCCCCTTCGTCTACGGCTTTCTGGGCGATGTCAACCTGTTCCATGGCCGCGCCACCGGCGGGCATACGGTGGTGGAGGGGGGCGTGCAGATCGATTCGCCAGAGTTCGCCTCGGCCAACAATGCCCAGGCACTGGCCTATGTGCGGCCCCATGAGCTGGATGTGGAGCGCTATTCGCCCGGCCAGGAAAAAGACGCCGATGGCCGCCAGCGCGGCATCGTCGCCCAGCTCGACCGCGCGATTGTGGTCGGCCCCATCGCCCGTCTGGAACTTATTGCCATTGGCGGGCACCAAGCCCAGGGTGCCGAGGCTTCGAACAGCGACAAACTCATCGAGGCGCAGATTTCTGCGCAGCAGTTCAAAGCCATGGGCCTCAAGGAAGGCGAGACGCTGGTGGTGACACCGCGCCAAGCCCGAGTTTTTCTCGATCAAGCAGCCAATATCTAGTGCCCTGACGCTCGCGCCTGCGCCTGAAGCTGTGAGACCCGGTTCTGCCCTTTGGGCGGGGCCGGTTTTCTGGTTTCAGGCCCCTGCAGGTCTGTACGCGTAAGATGGCGGGGTTGGCAGCATAAGGACATGACTTGAACTGGATCTGGAACGCACCGCGCCGCACCTTGGCGCTGATTTTTGTGGCCTGTGCGGCCATGATGGCCTTTGGCATGTATTTGCAGCACGTGGTGGGGCTGGAGCCCTGTCCGATGTGCATCGTGCAGCGCTACTGCCTGATTGCGGTTGGTGTGCTGGCGCTGCTGGGCAGCCTGCGGCCCTCGTCGGCCGGCTGGTGGAAGAGCTTTGGCGGCCTGGCGCTGCTGTTCTCGGTCTTTGGCGCCTTCACCGCAGCGCGCCAAAGCTGGCTGCAATGGAACCCGCCAGAGTTCGCCACCTGCGGGCGCGACTTCTACGGCATGATCGAGAACTACCCGATCAGCCGCTCGCTGCCGATGATTTTCCGTGGCTCGGGCGATTGCACGGCCATCGACTGGACCTTCCTGGGTCTGTCGATCGCCAACTGGTCCTTCCTCGCCTTTGCCGCATTCAGCATCGTGCTGCTGCTAGCCTTGTTCAAGGCCAAGCGCTGAGCTGCTGCGATCTGCCGACCAACGCCCCTTTCTAGGGGCGTTTTTTATGGCCGATTTGGGTGGGTGACGGCTTGGCTGCCCTTTATCGCCAATGCGACTGGTGTGCGTGATAGCCAGCTTGTGCAGAAAAACGGCCGCACTAATATGCTGATCTGACAGGCATCGAGACAGGCCCGATGGCCCGGCTCATTACAACGAACAAGCAACAAGGAGATCGCATGATCAGCTATGACGTCACCGGCTTTGGTGAACCCCTGGTGCGCAGCGAGCGCCCAACCCCCGTACCGACCGGAGACCAGGTGCTGGTGCGCATTGAGGCCGCAGGCGTGTGCCACTCGGACCTGCACATCTGGCATGGCGAATACGACCTGGGCAATGGCAAAAAGCTGTCGATGGCCGACCGCGGCATGAAGCTGCCCTTGACCCTGGGCCACGAAATTGCAGGCGAGGTGGTGGCGATGGGCCCGGACGCCAAGGGTGTCGAGATCGGCAAGCGCTATGTGGTCTTCCCCTGGCATGGCTGCGGCGAATGCAAGGTCTGCAAGCGCGGTGATGAGAACCTGTGCCTGGCTGGCAAATCTATGGGCGTGTACCAAAATGGCGGCTACGCCGACCATGTGCTGGTCAACCATGCCTACTACCTGGTGGACATCGGCGACATGCCCGCCGAGCGCGCTGCGCCCTATGCCTGCTCGGGCCTGACCACCTACAGCGCGATCAAGAAGATCTCCCCCCAGGTGTTCAAGGACGAGAAGGTCGTGCTGTTTGGCGCTGGCGGCCTGGGCCTGATGGCCATCTTGCTGATGAAGGCCATGGGTGGCGCTGGCGTCGTGGTGGTCGAGCCCGATGCCAGCAAGCATGCGGCGGCATTGAATGCGGGCGCCGATGTCGTCATCGATCCCAAGTCGGCGGACTTTATCGCGCAGGTCAAGCAGGCTGCCGGTGGTGCCGTCTGGGCCATCATTGACTGCGTGGGCTCGAGCCAGACCGTGCAGCAGGGCATCGACATGCTGACCAAGGGCGGCCACCTGGTGCAGATTGGTCTGTTTGGCGGCCATGTGGATCTGCCCACCCCCACGCATGCGATCCGCGCCATTACCTACCAAGGCACCTATGTGGGCAACCTGGGTGATCTGCGCGAGCTGATCGCGCTGGTGCGCGACAAAAAACTGAGCCCGGTGCCAACGACCTGCATGCATTTCAGCAAGGCGTTCTCCGCGCTGGTGGCGCTGGAGCAAGGCAAGGCCGTGGGACGCCTCATGCTGACCCCCAATGAGGAGGCGGTGGCCTGATTCTCCGGCCGCTGAACCCGATTGCCACGGGCCAGGTCTTGGCCATGCAAAAAGTCCGCGAATGCGGACTTTTTTCGTGGAGCGGCAGGCGCTTATTCTTGCGTCTCCAGGGTCGGCACGGAGCCGGACTTGACGACGATCTGGAAAGGGCCAACGCTGACTTGGTCACCCGCATACAGAACCTGGCGCTTGACACGGCGGCCGTTGACAAAGATGCCATTGGTGCTGTCATGGTCCTCGACCATCAACAGGCCAATATAGTAACTAAAGGCCCCATGGTCGCGGCTGATGCTCGGGTCGCTCAGGAAAAGACCGCTGCTCGGACCTCGGCCGATGGCCGTGCAACCGCGTTCCAGCTGGATGGCGCGGGGAGGGGATTGCAGATCAGAGCGAACAAGGATTTCCGGCAACATGGTGAGCTCCTAGAGGAACTGGCTATTAAAAGGTCTGGGCGGATTATGCATCTATTATTCGCTCACAATTGATACACATTGCCAATCATTGTCATAGCTGCGGGCAATGCGCAAAAACTATGAAAAAAACCAAACAAAAACAAAGAATCTAAAAGATGGGTGGGCGATTTTAGGGGTTAGTACCCATCTTCGGTGCCGGCTTTGTGTCAATCCCTACTGTTTTGCTCGGCGGCCTGTGTCTTGGTTTGGCCCCGGTCCTCGGTAGCTCAGCAGCGAGCACGCATCTGCTGCCTCGATAGGCGGGTGGACAAGCTTGATACTTACGCTGTGCACCATCCGCACCCTTTATCACCATGGCCCAGCAGCCCGCATATGCAAGGAATACGCTGTCCGATAACAGGCGGCTGTAAGCCTTTCCCCACTGCCTGACAAGTGGTGCACCTAACTTTTTCCGGCTCGTCCCACGCTATCGTTGAGCCATCCCAACGTTGCTTTGCAACATCACTGAAGGAAAAAGCATGAACAAGAACCAAGTTGCAGGTGCCGTCAAAGATGCGGCTGGGAAGGTCCAGCAGAAAGTCGGCGAGGCGGTCAACAGCCCCGAGCAGCAGGCCAAGGGCATTGCCAAGCAGGTGGAAGGCAAGACCCAGAAGGCAGCAGGCAATGTGCAAGAAGCCGCCAAAGACGCTGCGAAGAAGTAAGGAGATGACAATGAAATCCAAGTCTATTTTGATGCTGGGCGCTTTTGCCGTGACGGTGGCTGCGGGCTCCGCCTTTGCGCAGACGCGAGTGCCCGTCGCCGGTGGCGTTAGGCTGGGTGTGGAGCAGACCGAAATCCAGGCCGTTGCCACGGGTTGGAGCATCAAGAAGTCGGTTCTCGGCAAGAGCGTCTACAACGAAGAGGGCAAGTCCGTGGGCAAGATCGACGACGTGATCGTTGCGCCCGACAAGGCCGTCTCTTATGCCATCATCGGTGCAGGTGGCTTCCTGGGCGTTGGCAAGCATGATGTGGCGATCCCTGTGGGCCAGTTCCGCGTGCAAAATGACAAGATCACATTGCCGGGTGCGACCAAGGATGCGCTCAAGGCATTGCCTAAGTTTGAGTACGCCAAGAAATAATTGCTGCGTCGATGATCAGACATGAAAAGCCCCGAAAGGGGCTTTTTTGCATTGCATGACTCTTGCCATCTGACAGCTGCCATTGCCTGACCCATCGCTCCAGCCTTATCAGCGTTTGGGGATGCGATTTTTGGGATTGCGACTGCAGCCTGCCATAGGAGAATATGGCCTGCCCGACTGGGATCGAACCAGTGACCCACAGCTTAGAAGGCTGTTGCTCTATCCAACTGAGCTACGGGCAGATGCTTGATTGATGGAGGTGCCTGCCTTGATGGGCTTAACCTCAACCGAAGATTTGCGGAGCGGTCCGCACTGGTCATCTTTGCTTTTATGACTGGGCGTCATTATGCACTGAATCAACCTCTCCAGACTCGCCACAGAGGCGGTCAAGCCAAAAGAGGGAGAAGGGTTAGATGGCTATGCTTGTTGCTGCCAGCGGCCAGCGGCCTGCTGGAAAAAGCAATGCCCGCAGTTCCAAAATACTGCGGGCATTTTCTACTCTGGAGGCAGCCATGCACCGGTCAATGCATAGCGCCCAGGGTCGAGTAGCGCTTATTCGGTCTCTTCGTAGACCAGCGAGGGGTTGTTCATCGACCGGGCCACATCGTTGAGGCTGGAGATGATGTGGTTGGCGAAAAAGCTGCTTTGCGTGTCGGGCTCCAGCGCCGCAATCGCCACATTGGCCAGCGACTGGTTCAGCGGCACGTAGTAGCTGCCTTCGGGCACATCGATGGCGACGCGCTCCAGGCCGACCTTGACGCGCTCCACGCTCTGCTGCCCAGGGCCCAGGACATCGCTCTTGGCGCTGCTGCTGCGTTCTTGCTCCTGGTAGGTGTCGGCCAGCAGATTGCCGGGCTCGGCCACGCGCAGCACCTGCAGGCCCAGCGCGCGCAGTTTGTCGACAGCGTCGGTGGCATTGCCCGCCAGCCAGTAGCCGCAAGGGCGTGCGCGCTTGGGGCCGGGGTTGAGCTTGACGGAGGAGTGCCAGTCCACTTCCTGCTGCATCTCCTCACCCGTTTGCGGGTCGAGGAAGACCACGCGGCGCTTTTCCGTGGTTTGTTGCGCCTCCAGCGTGAACTCGCCCCGGCAGGCCTGGGAGGCGATGTCGCGGTTCGCGTAGTTGCGTACCTGTTCGAGCTCCTTGGTGCGCTGGGCGGTGGTCTGCAGTGCAGAGGCGAGCGCCACATACTGGCTGTGTACGCGGCGCTGGATATGCGCGCGGCCAATGCCGACACCCCGGGTCTCGACCAGCATCGTGGCGGCGTTCTTGAGCGCGTTCACATTGCGGCCCGTATCGGGGCGCACACCGCCCATGGACAGTGACAGGTCCTGCGGATCACGGGTGGTGGTGTAGTACCAGTTGGTGCTCTGTCCTTGCTCGGTCAGCGCCTTTTGCATGGGCAGCAAATACCATTCGGTAGACGCCTTGGCGATGAACTCATGCACATTGGCGGTGGTCGGCGTTTGCAGCAGCGCGTCATAGCGCTGCACTCCCTTGAATTTCTCCAGATAGCGGCCGGCCACGGTGAACTCATGGGCATCAAATACCGCAATGGGGCGGTAGATGCGGCTGAGCTTGGCCAGCGCCTGGGCTTCGGGCGTCTGCAGCAGCAGATGGTCGCGGTTCATGTCCAGGCCGTTGGCGGTGCTGCGCCGGCCGGCGGCTGCACCATCGGGGTTGGCGCGGGGCACCAGCAGCACATTGATCTTGTCGAGCACCGATGCCAGCGGGCCTTGCTTGAGGTCCTGGGCCAGGGCCAGCAGCGCTTCGCTGCCGGCGGGCTCATCACCATGCTGCTGGCCAACCAGCAGCACGGTAGGGCGCTGGCTTTGGTCCAGGTCATGCAAGCTGGTGCTGGCAGCGCGGGTCAGCAACAGCGCCAAAATGGGCTGGCCTTCCTGCGAGGTGCCGGCGGTGACCAGCTCGGCCTTGGTGCCGGACTGGCCTGGAGTGGCCAGTTGGCGCAGCCACTGGCCCAGCTCGGCATTGCTGGTGTAGGTGGTGCGGCCTGCGCTCAGTCCTGGCGTGGCGTAGCTGCGCTCGGGATCGGGAAATCGGGCAGCGACTTCGTCGCTCTCCTTCCATCCGCCCAGAGGGCTGCCTTGCAGCGGAACCGTCTCGACCGGGGTGGAGACCACGCCGGCGCTGCCGATGCCCGGGATCTGCACGGGGCTGGGGCCGCTGGCTGGTTTGGTGGTCACCGTCCCTGGCGCTGGCTGGCCGCCCGCGATGGGCGTGCTGTTCCAGGCTGGCAGCGGCGTGCTCGAGCAGGCCGACAGCGCGAGCGCTGCGGCGATGACAGTCAGGCTGGTCCAGCCTGGCATCGCGCGCTGGGTGGATGGGGATACTGCGTCGGGTTTCATCATCGTTGTTGTGCGTGACGAATCACGCCCCTCCTGAAAAATACGTTGCCATTATGCAAAGCCGCGTGGGGCTTTCACGTAGGATGGGTGCGAAACAATAAGTTTCCGTGCGTATCTTGAAACACACTGTGTCGGCGGCGCTATCAGCCGCTGCGGTGCCGCCTGGCAGGCGGGTTCCTCGGAGGCCCCCAAGGGTTCAGCTCCGCGTTGCAGCGAGCTAGGCGCCGTCGTTCGACCGCTCGAATGTACCAGCCGAATCCAGGTCGGGCGATAAATCCCCGGCACTTGCGCCGGGTGTCGGTGCCCGCATGCGCAGCAGCGCGCGCACAAAACCGTGGTCCGAGCGGCTGCGGTCGCGCCCTTCATGCAGGTGGTCGTTGAAGTAATCCACGCGGCGCACATCGCCCACGGCATGGCGGCTGCGTGGGTCGAATTCCTCGCTGACCAGAATCTGGTCGAGCACTGCGGGCGCCCCTTGGTGGATGTGGGAATAGGCCACATCTTTTTTCAGTGTGGCATCACCCAGCAGATCAAAGGCATTGAACAGCGCGCGATCGCGGGCCTTGCGGTCATAGGCCACTTCGGAGCTGGCAGAGATCATCTGCGTGGTGACGCTGTCGGGCGTGTCATTGAAGTCGCCCAGCACCACCAAGGGCATGCGCGTGTGGCGCAGCAGGTCGATCACCAGGCAGCGCAGCGCCGTGGCCTCCACGCCGCGCATCACCAGTGAGCGCAGGGAGGCCAGCGCGGCGATCTTGGGGTTGTCGCGGTCTTCGAGCGGATTGCCATTGGCATCGAGCAGGAACTTGGGGCGCTTGGATTTGAGGTGGCAGGTCAGCACCGTGAGGATCTGGCCGCGCTTCATCTGCAAGGTGGCCACGAGCGGCGGGCGCTCAAAGCGGGTATGGACGCCCAGGCCCGGAATGGGCTGGCCCAGCCCGGCGGGAAAATCGGTGAACGAGCGCGTGGCCAGTACCTTCAGCCGTGTAGCCAGCCCCACGCGCGGGGTGCCGCTGGCGCCAGACCGGCCCTCGCTGTTTTCTGCACCGGGCACGGCCGCATAGTGGTAGTGCAGGCCGCTGGCGGCCAGCGCCTCGCTGAAAGCCGCTTCGTCCCACACCTCCTGTACGGCCAGAATATCGGCGTTCAGCGTCTGAAAGCGGCCGCCCAACCACTGCACTTTGCGCTCGTACTGCGCTCTTGTGTAGGGCGCCTGGTTGGCGTAGAACTCCCGCTCGGGCAGCGCCAGATTGAGCACATTGCAGGTGGCGACCGTCAAGGTATCGGGGGCCAGGGCGGGTGCTGCAGGGTTGGCAGCAGAAGAGGGCATAGAAAAAGGCCGCATGAAACTCGCTTTCGAATGCGGCCTAACCCTAGCGGAATTGGGCGTCCAAATCAACTGCCATCAGCGATGGCGACAGAAATGCGACGACCCAGAACGCTGTTGACGCGATTTATCGCGAGAAGGAGTGGTTGCGGCCA
>NZ_KE148649.1:33147-42151 GCF_000410635.1 Comamonas sp. B-9 | reverse complement strand
CGCGGCCACGGCGCGGGCCGCGCCAAACTGCGCATGCAGGCTGCCACTCAGCCGCTGCCAGACCAGCTGGTGCTGGGGGTGGGCGGCGAGCCAGGCGCGGTGGCGGGCCTGGTCGGCGTCGGTCATCTCGCCCGAGTGGAACTGCACGAGCCATTCCACGGCAGCTTCGCTGACCGGGTCCAACGTGGATTCGGGGCTTGCCGTCATCCGGCGCTCAGGCTGCCCGCCATCGCCGGTGCTGCGTTGCGCACTGGCGCGGTAATGCCGGCATCCTGCCTGGCCAGGGCCAGCGCAATGCGGCGAAAGCCCTCTGCCATATGGCGGCGCACGGTGCTGTGCGAGATGCCCAGGCGCTGTGCAATCGCCTCGTAACCCAGGCCATCGAGCTGGCTGAGCAAAAAGGCCTGCTGGGCCGGGAGCGGCAGGCCGTCGAGCGCATGGGCCACATGAGCCAGCGTTTCCTGCAGCACCGCCAGCTCTTCGGGCGAGGGCATCAGCGGCTCGGGCTGTGCGCCCAGCGCTTCGAGGTAGCTGCGCTCCAGATCACGGCGGCGCCAGTGGTTGATCAAAAGCCGCTTGGCAATGGTCGTCAAGAACGCCCGGGGCTCACGGATGGCCTCGGGCGGCGTGGCACTGGTGAGCACGCAGACAAAGGTGTCGGCCGCCATGTCCTGCGCATCGGCGGCATTGCCGAGCCGGTGCTGCAAGCGCTGCTGCAGCCATTGGTGGTGGCCGGTGTAGAGAAGCTGGACGTCGGGAATGGCAGACATGGGAGGCGGTACAGAGCAGGCAGCAATCCGATGCATTTGAGAATTATTCGCATTTTATGACTGTTTCTAGATGTGCCTAGACCTGGCCGGGGATCTGTGGCGTGATTGCGCCATGGCCCGCTGCTGCCATCACGGCGGTGGTGGGGGTCTGCTGCTTGGGCCGCGCGGCAAATGCGGCCAGAATAGAGCGTTCGTTTATTTCGCGGTACCCACCGCTCCCAAAGGAATCCCCATGAAAATCAGCGCACGCAATGTCTTGAGCGGCACCGTTATCTCCATCACCCGCGGCCCCGTCTCTACCGAAGTCGTTCTGGAAATCGCACCGGGCGTGCAGATTGCCTCCAGCATCACCACCAACTCGGCCGATGCGCTGAAGCTGAAAGAGGGCGCCAAGGCCTACGGCGTGATCAAGGCCTCGTCGGTGATGATCGGGGTGGACGACTGACGTAGGCCGGGCCTTGGCCAGCGTTGCGTCCCAGGCCCGTGATCGGCGGCACCCGCCCTGGCCTCGCTGCCATGGGCATGTGCTGCTTCGCTGACAACGGGCCGCCTGTCCCCTCTCTCCCTCTTGCAAAGCGCCTCGCGGCCTGGCCAGGCGCTGGCGCTTGAAGCGCCGTCGTTGCGTACATGCCAAATACAGGCCGCCATTTTTGCGGCCTGGCCGCTTATTGGGTAAACGCGGGAAGCGCCTACTTGAAGGACATCTTCTTGCTCTCGCTCCCTCTCCCTTGCGATGCGGTAGCCTGACAGACAGCGTCGATTAAAGGAACGAGATGAGCTATGGACAAATACTGTTGTTTTTCTTCCTGTGCTGGCTGTCCTATTTTGCGTACTGGCTGCTGTCCAGAGGGCCGCCGAGAACACCTGGGTTTCTTCGTGGCCCCTTGAAGGCGACGATCGCATTGAAAGACCTGAGCTCAAAAAAGCATTGGGCGCGCGGAGAGACGGTCAAGGTGGCTGACGACGGCACCTATACGGCGAACATTTTCCGCGTCGCAGGAAACAGCTTTGGTGAAAACGCCAACCGGGACTGCATCGCGTTCCTCGTTCCGGAAGAAGGCAAGGAGAATACGGACAAGCCCGTGTCGGTGGTGGTGGATGGATTGCGCATAGGTCAGCTGTCTGTCAGAGACCTGATGCCTTTCAAAGTCATGCTGCAGGACGCAGGCCTGCATGCCCAGGTCACGTCATGCGATGCCTATATTGGCGGTGGTGGCACGGGCGTGGACGGCAAGAAGCGGAGCTATGCCATTTCGCTCGATGTCGATTGGTTTGAAGCCTAACGTGAATCCGCAGCATCCTTCTGGCTCGCATCTGAGCCCGGTCAGCCCAGTTTTTGTTGGTTTGCAGCCAGCCGTGGCGCTGGCTGCTCGGTTGGCGCAAGCATTGGGCAGAAGCCGCTGCAAATGCGAGCTGTGCGGCGGCTGATAACCCATGGTGCGGCAAGCGCTGCCTGGAGCGGCCCATAAAAAAACCGCCCATGGGCGGTTATGGATCGGCACAGCCATGTGCCGTTATGAACGCTGGAATGTCTAGCGCTTGCGGAACTGCTTGGCGCCGGTGGCGGCTCCCGAGCGAGGCGCAAGATGCCGGAACGTAATGCGACCCTTCGACAGATCGTAGGGGGACATTTCGATCGTCACGTTGTCCCCGGCAATGATCTTGATACGGTGCTTTCTCATCTTGCCACCGGTATATGCAATCAGCGAGTGGCCATTGTCCAGGTTCACGCGATATCTCGCATCTGGGAGAATTTCTTCGATCTTCCCCTGCATTTCGATAAGGTCTTCTTTGCTCAACGGATGTCCTTGGTGATGGCCTGTGGCCTTATTTCATGAGGGCAAGCTGCATGCCCTCATGCTTGGCGTGATCGACCGCCTCCTGCGCTGTCTCGAACAGCTTGGAGAAGGTGTACACGGTGTCTTGCGCAACCGAGCCCTGGCCGGACTTCAATGAGACTGCTGCTTGGAATTTCCCGTCTGCTTGCTCGCACACGCCTGGCGAGATGAAATAACGGGAAATCTTGTGGGTATCTTTAAAAAATTGAAACATGGGTGCGCGCTCCACGCGCTGAAACGGTGGAGCATGAAGCGCCAGAAATAAATGCGAAAGAGGGAAAAGCCGACCCTAGGAATTTATTGTGGCTTGGAGGGCTTGCCTAGGATGTGTGCATAAAGCCTTGCGCGCCTTGCACTTTGACGGATCAAGGGGCAAGCATGCCCTGATCGGATATTTCAGGATAGCACAAAGCGGACTTCTGTGTGCAAAGTGCGCCATGGCAGCAAGCATCCGCTGCAACGGCCAGCATGGCTAGCTGCGAGCGCAAGGGCGCACGCCGGGATGGCCGTGGAGTCCCTCAAGGGCAGAGGAGGCAGCAACGGCGCGCTGAAAAACCCTTGGAACAGAAGTTCTCAAGGCACCGCAATCGGCGCCGGTGCGGGGACCTCGGGATGGTCATACAGCCGTTGGCAGGCCCGTTTGATCTGGTAGGCCGCCATGGAGCTGCGCGTGTCTTCTGCCTTTCTTGCCGAGCACTGGGCGCCAGAGCTGAAGTCATCGCTCGCGATGCTGGCGCCTTGCCGAACGGCCTCTATCCCACCGGGATAGCTGGCCAAGCAGCCTTGCGACACGGCCTTGGCCGCCGCGTCGCTGCGCACCCGTGCTGCATGGTCGAGGATACAGGTGGCGTAGTTGCCAGCCCTTGCCGGCAGTGGCCACAACAGCGCCAGTGCTGCCAAAGCTGGCGCAAGCGCACACCAGGTAGAAAAAAACCGCACAACGGCGGTCAGTTCTGGGGACGGCAGCTTCCCACGTTTATACAAATTTGAAACCATGGCCAGCCACGATCTGTTGATCCTGGCCTGGGCGCTCTGGGTCAGCAGGCGGCTTCTTGTCTTGCTCCTGCGGCGCTGGCACACCTGCGCTCTGGAGCATCAGTTTGGACTTATCCCAAAACGAAGCAGGGGGATAGGCTGAGAATTTGAACATGTAGACCTCCGGTCTATGGCGATTGCGGCACACCAAGATGGATGGCCTCGGCCCACGGTACTCCTTTTAATGGCCTTAAACCGGGCCGCACAATGTCTTACGTCCGGCCGCTGGGCAGCGCCAATGGCGTGGGCCGAGGGGCTGAGCAGCTGCCCAATGCCCCACCGCTTGCGGTGCGCATCCATGAAACGGCCTGCCGTTGCTGCGCTGAGAATCCCGGGCTCAGCTGTCGCACCAGTCGTTGTTCCACCCAAGCGCTATTCAAAAATATAATAGCGCTTTATATGAAGAACGAGGACCAGCCCATGCCATGGATCAGCCCCTTTTTGCGCCGCCCTTTTGTGGATGCAGGCATACGCCGCATGCTGCTGGTGGGCCTGACTGGCGCGGCAGTCGCCTTGTCGGCCTGCGGAGGCGGTGGCAGCGATGCGGACCGGGGGCCGACCACCTTGTCGGTATCGGCGGATTTGAATGGCCTGTATTGGGACAAGAACGAAAGCCGTCTGTTTGTGAGCGATGAGAAGGCCAACACCATCCGGGTATGGGAGGGCGGCAGCCAGTTTGCACAGTACGCGGCCTTGCCCGCTGCGCCCGCCAGCGGCTCGACCTTGGGCCAGGTCACGCGTGGCAGCGATGGCACCGTCTATGTGACGCGCTTTGGCTTTGGCACGGATGGCGCCGTGGCTGCGGTGCCCAAGAGCGGCACGGCCTACAACCTGCGCGGCACCGACAGCCTGCGCCGCCGCATCGGCATCACCTCGACGCCTGATGGATCGCTGCTGGATGGCTGGTTCATCAAGGGCGGCACAGGTGCCGTGAGCGAGCTCAAGATCAGTGGCAGCGCTGCCACCGAGACCGAGCTGATCACCGGCTTTGGCAAGCCCGTGGGCCTGGCCGTGGTGGGCGACGCGGTGTATGTGAGCGACCAGACGAGCGGCCAGGTACTGTCCTTCTCGCTGGCCAAGCTGCGTGCGGCGCCGGCTACCGTGGCCGACGGCAAGCTGATCGCCACGTTCACCAGCTCGGATGGCATTGACCTGATGACCGCCGCCACGGACGGCAGCCTGTTCTTTGGCGGCTCGGGCGGCAAGCTGTTCCGCGTCAGCCCCAAGGGCGAGACCAGCGTGCTGGCCAGCGGCTGGCCCAAGATCCGGGGCGTGGCCTATGACGAGCAGAACCGCCGCCTGTTTGTGGGCGTGGTGGCCGCCGATGCCGCCAGCCAGTCGAGCGTCCGCATTGTGCCTATCGATTAAGAAATGTAGGAGGAGAAGGGAAGGCCAGGCTGGGGAAGCCTGGCCTTTTTTTATGCACAGCAGGATGCGGCAGGCTGCGCTGTGATGGCCTTTCAGCTTATTCCTGCAGCAGCCCGCACTGCGCAAAAAACCAGCTTCTGAAGCGGGCGAGCGCGCTGTCACTGGCCTTGTCTTCGCGGTAGGCAAAGTAGTGGCGTGATTCTTCGAGCACCAGCTCCTCGGGCACAGGCCGCACCAGCAGGTTCTGCGCGATCAGGTGCGAGACCAGCTGGTTGAAACCCAGCGCCACGCCCTGGCCGTTCAGCACCATCTGAATGAGCAGGTTGTAGTCATTGGCGTTGAAGAAATGCGCGTCATTTTTCTGGCGCTCGTCCAAGTCCAGGCGGTGGATGGCCAGCCACACGCTCCAGTCCACATGCTCGGCCACCTGGGAGCGCCCATAGGGGCTCAGGTTCAGCAGCACGCTGTGGCGCAGGCCGTCGAGGGTCTGGATCTCCGGGTGCGCCTGCAAGTAGGCGGGGGGGCAGACGGGGTAGATGCGGTCATGGAACAGCGGCACGCTGGCATAGCCATCGCGCAGCCGCGAAATCTTGGTGATGAAGATATCGGGGTGGATGCCCGGCTCCAAGGACAGAAAGTTCTGGCTGGTCACCAGGTCCAGGTCGATATCGGGGTTGTCGCTGAAAAAACTCGGCAAGCGCTGCGCCATCCATAAGGCCGAGAAGGCCGGCGAGCAGCACACGGTCAAGCTGCGCCGGGCATTGTTGCCATAGTCCTTGCGGATGCGCGATGCCGCCTGCGCGATGTTGATAAAGGACAGCTGCGCCGCATCAAAATGCACTGGCCGGCGCATCTTGCTTTATCCCCGTGCTGTCGGCTGCGCTGTCCACCGTACTGCTGCGAGCGCCGCTGTCGCTGGCGTTTTGGCAAGGGGCTGCGATGGTCTGCGGTGGCGCGATTTTGTGCTGGCTCGCGACCCGGGCAGGGGGCCCGGCCAAGACTGCGGCGGCTTGAACCAAAAGGCCCCCAGCTGACAACAGCCTGCCCTTTGGCGGGCTGTTGCGCTGGTGGCTATGCCCAAGGGGCGCCTTAGGCCGGTAGAAGAAGGCCGATGCTCAATGTGAGCCGTTCATGCAAGCTTGAACCGGATGGAGGGGGAAAGCATGAACTCGGCAAGAAACGGGGCACGAGCCTCTAACACAACCCTTGATACGTCGTTACCAATCCTTGTCGTACCCCTGTACTGCCTGCGGGTTGGCGCCTAGTCGGCGACGCCTAGTCGGGGACGCCTAGTCTCAATCGCAAACCTACGGTTTGCTGGGCCGTGTTGGCGGCTCTAAGTCGCCAACTGCTTGGCGTTTTGAAGTGCGGCCAGGCGGCGGTACTTCTCGAAGGTCTTGCTGATATCAGTGGACACCGCTGGAACATAGCGGTTTTGCTTTTCACCACGCTGCGCGACTAAGGGTCGGGTTGGCATGGTCAGCATCGGAAAAGATGGCTGGTGTTGCATGACGAACTCCTTTCTTCGATGGCTCCATGATCGCGGCGAGGGCTGGTGCGCGGTGTAGGCGTTGTCCGAGGAATGTCAACAGGTTTCAGCTGACCGGCTGTAGTGCTTTTGCCCGTGGCTTGCTGCCACAGGCATGGAGCCGGGCGGCGGGCGGGCCTAGCGCAGCCCCGGCTGGGTTGCTAGCCGAATGGCGCCGGCAAAGCCATGTTCCACGCGGGAAAAAGGCCGTCCGCTGGTGAGCACCCGTGGCAGGGCGCTCCAGGCGATCTGCGCGCCTAGCGCGGCCAGGCGGTCCACCAGCGCTTGGTCTTCGCCGCACTCCATCGCATCAAAGCCGCCCGCCTGCTGGTAGCAATGGGCCGACAGGCCCAGGTTGGCACCATGCACATGGCGGTGGCCGTCGCGGTCCTGGTAGCCCGATTCAAAGCGCAGGCGCGCAGCTTGCGCATCGGCGCCATGGGCCGCCCAGCTGTCCACTCCGACGGTGCCGCAGACCACATCGGCCCCCAGCGACAGCTGCACTGCCAGCCAATCGGGCGCCACACGGGTATCCGCATCGGTAAAGGCCAGCCAGCGCGCCTGGTGCTGCAGCAGATGGCGGGCCCCGGCAGCCCGCGCCCGGCCGACATTGCGGGCATGGACCTGCAGGGTGACAAAAGGCCATTGCCGGGCGATGGCGGCGCTGCCATCGCTGCAGCTGTCGAGCACGACAACCACCTTGACTTCTTCGGCGCCCAGGTCGGGATGCAGGCTGGCCGTGGCGACGCTTTCCAGGCAGGCGCCTATCAAGTCTTCTTCGTTGTGGGCGGGGATGCAGATGCCGATCATGGGTTCAGAGCCTTTCCCAGACTTCCAGCAGGAAATCGGTCTCGCGGTGCTCGACCACGGTCTTGAGTGCGGCGCTGGCCCCGATTTGCGCATGGATGGTGTCGGCGTTTTGCAGCAGGTCGGGCGCCTGGTGGCGCCAGTGGCACATCAGCCAGTGCCCGCCCGCTGCCAGCGAGGTCAGGCAGCGCTCGCTGAACAGCGCCAGATCGGCATCATCCAGGTAGTAGGCGAGCTCGGAGACCACCAGCAGATCAAAGCCGCCGGGCGGCACCTGCGGCCACTCCTGCGGCAGCTGCAGCTTTTGCAGGTGCAGCTGGCGCCGGTCCTCGCGCTGGATGCGGGCATTGCACAGCAGCACGGCCGATTCGGCAAAGTCCGCGGCCACAAGCTGGTCGCAGCGCTCCAGCAGCGCCATCGTCGTTTCGCCATTGCCGCAGCCGGGTTCAAAGCCGTGGCGGTAGTGCTCGCGCGGCAGCGATGCCAGCAGCAGCTCGCGCTTGCGCCGCTCGTACCAGGCGGTTTTGACGGCCCAGGGGTCGGAGGAGCTTCGGTAGAGCTGTTCAAAGTGTTGGCGTTGGTTCATCGCAGTATCACCTCGAAGTTGCGCAAGAGGCGCGCCGTGGCCCAGCGCGGCAGGATGGCAGGCCTGCCGGTGGAGGGGTCGGGCAGCAACTGGCTGCGAAAGCAGGACAGCGCCAGGCACTTGCGGTCCAGCTGCTCGGCGCTCAGCGGCATGCGCACGGCTTGCTGCCAAGGCACGCGCTGGTCGCCGGGGCTCGCCCAATGCCAGGTCCAGATCGGTACCTCAAACAGGCGGCTGCCGACATCGGCGGTGGCGGCGGCGCAGGCCTCGCCGGTGGCCTCGTGGTCGGGGTGGCCGTCGTAGCGCCAGGGGCAGAAGACCGCATCGGTCGGCCGCAGCAATTGCTGCAGGCGTGATTCGAGCTGGGGCTGGTGGTCCTGCACCTGCCCGTCGGGGATGCGCAGGTGGATGATCTGGCTGCCCGGGCAGAGCAGGGCCAGCGCCTGGGCGCTTTCACGCTCGCGGGCCTGGGCCAGTTGGTCCGGCGTCCACAGGCGCGAGCCCGGGTGGCTGGCTTCGCCCGAGGTGACCGCGATCACCGTGCAGGGCAGCGCGTTGGCCTCGCAGTGCTGCATGATGGCGGCCGTGGCCAGGATTTCGTCATCAGGATGGGGCGAGACAATCACCACCCGCGCGCAGCCTTGCAGCAGCTCCTCGACCGGCGTGGTGCCCAATGCTGCCTGGGCCAGCCAGGGCTGCCATTGCAGTTCGGGCGTGCCTTCTCCTTCGATGTGGCGGGGCATCAGAGCTTCCATGGTGCGTTGTTCTCCTGTTGTGTAATCGCTTGGCCGAGCGCGGCGAGATCACGCTCGGCATGGCTTTGGCGGATAAAAATCGGCAGGTCGGCCAGCAGCAACGCGAGCGACCGGTCTTTGCAAAAAGGGCCCGGGCCCAGCGCGCGCGGCACATGCTGCAGCACTTGCTGGGCAGCGGCCTCGGCGGCCAGGCGGGTGCGGTTCACCTCCCGGGTCCAGGGCTGCCCAGGCTGGGCATCGATATGGGCTGCGGTGGCGCGCAGCAGCGCAGCGGTGGCCGAGAGCGCCACATCCACCGCGCCCAGATGGGCCAAGGC
>NZ_KE148649.1:24661-32766 GCF_000410635.1 Comamonas sp. B-9 | reverse complement strand
TCGCTGCCGGGGGCCCGGTGAGCGCTGGCGCTGATGGGCGTGGCCTGCACCCGGTTGCCCGGCGGCTCTGCACCCCAGACGGCCCAGGTCCGCGCCGCTGCGGGCGCCTGGGCGCCCAGTTCGGCCAGAATGGCCAGGGCATCGGTGTGGCCCTCAAACAGCTTGACCAGGCTCAGGTTGCTGGCGGCCACCGCCGCTAGCGCCCGCCAGCGCGCCAGGGTCTGGCCCTGGCCGGGCAGGGGCAACTGGTCCAGGCCCTGTGCGACCAGGTCGCGCAGTGTCTGTCCGGGCTCCTGCGTCTCGGAGCCGGTCAGAAAGTCTTCAAGTGCGGTAGAGGCATGCATCCTTCAACCGCCCCTGCGCAGTGCGGCCGTGGTGCTGGGCTGCGCAGGGCCTCCGCCTGGCACTACCCGCAGATAGGGAAAGCTGCCATCCCGCGTGGGGCGGGTCATCGGCAGGTCGGGTTCTGCATCGAGCACAGCGCTCCTGGCTGCAACGGCAATGCGCGGCTTGCGCGCAAGCGCAGGCTGGCACTGGTGGAGCGCATGCAAAAAGCGCTGGCACCACCAGTGCACATCTTCGGCCTCGATGCGGGCCAGCAGCTGCTGGTGCCGTTCGATGCGTTCGGCCAGCGGCATCTGCAGCGCCTGGTCGATGCTGTTGGCGGTGCTGTGCGCGTCATAGGGGTTGACCAGCAGGGCTTCTTGCAGCTGCTCGGCCGCGCCGGCAAAGCGCGACAGCACCAGCACCCCGGGGTCGGCCGGGTCCTGGGCGGCGATAAATTCCTTGGCAACCAGGTTCATGCCATCGCGCAAGGGCGTGACCAGGCCCACGGCGGCCGAGCGGCACAGGCCCGCCAGCTGGGCACGCGTGAGCACCTGGTGCATATAGCGCACGGGCATCCAGTCGAGCTCGCCAAAATCACCATTGATGGCGCCGCAGAGCGACTCAAACTCACTGCGGATATCGGCATAGGCCTGCAGGTGCTCGCGGGTGGGCGAACCAATCTGCACCAGGCTGGCGCTGCGCCGGTGGGCCGGGTGGCGCGCCAGCAGATCGCGGAAGGCGTGGATGCGCTCGGGCAGGCCCTTGGAGTAGTCGAGCCGGTCAATGCCCACCACCAGGCGGCGCTGGCGGTATTCCTGCGCCAGTGTGGCTTGCACCTGCTGCGCCGGGGGTGTGGTGGTCAGCGCTGCAAAGGCGTGGGCATCGATGCCCACTGGAAACACCTCGCAGCGCGTTTGCTGGCCATGGGCACGGTAGTGGTGGCGGTGGCTGATGCGGCCATCGCTTTGGGCCAGCACATAGCTCTCAAAATGCTGCAGGTCCTGCCGGCTTTGCAGGCCCACCAGGTCAAAGTCCATCAAGGCCTGCATCAAGGCCTTGTGCTGGGGCACGGCCCCGAGGGCCACCAGCGGCGGAAAGGGGATATGCAGAAAAAACCCGATGCGCTGCTGGCAGCCCAAGGCACGCAATTCAGACGCCAGCGCCATCAGGTGGTAGTCATGCACCCAGATCACGTCATCGGGCTGCAGCAGCGGCAGCAGCTGCTGCGCAAACTGGCGGTTGACGCGCCGGTAGCCTTCGTAGAAGCGCGGGTCGAATGCGGCCAGATCCAGGCGGTTGTGGAACACGGGCCAGAGCGTGCTGTTGCAAAAGCCGCTGTAGTAGCTGTCATGGTCGCAGCGCTCCAGCGCGGTCGTCGCGACGGTCACGGCCTCCCATGGACGGATGCAGAGTGGGGGCGGGGATTGCTCGCTGACCGTGCCGCCCCAGCCAAACCACAGGCCGCCCTGGCGCTGCAGCGCCTCTTCCAGTGCAATGGCCAGGCCACCGGGCGCGGCATCCTGCGGGTCGGCGACGCGGTTGGAGACAACGACCAGGCGGCTCATGGCTGCACCTCCGCCGGCCGGCCCAGCGCGCTCAGCATGCGGTGCTGCGTGCAGGCGGCTTGAAGCCAGTGGTAGACGGCCTCCACGTCATCGAGGCGGTGGCTGGCGCAGCTCACACCCGCGCCCACCTTGATGGCGACGCCGCGCTCTGCCAGCACTGCGGTAAAGCCGCTTTCATCGCTGATGTCATCGCCGATGAAAAACGGCGTGCGGCCGGCGAAAGGCGGCTCCTGCATAAAGGCATCCATGGCGCGGCCCTTGCTTGCGCCCACCGGCAGCATCTCCAGTACCTGCTTGCCGCGCAGCAGCGTCCACTGTGGCCTGTGGGCCAGCATTGCTTGCAGGCTGCGCAGGCACAGGTCCTCCAGCGATGGATCGCGGCGGTAGTGCAGGGCGACACCACTTTGTTTGGGCTCGACATACAGGGCAGGGTGCGCCTGGGCCAATTGCTCGCAGGCGTCGATCACGGCAGAGATATCACCGGGCGCATCGTTGCACTGCTGGCCTCTGGCATTGCGGCGCTGCGCGCCATGGGCGCCGGCGCAAGCCAGCTGCAGGGGCTGCAGATAGGCGTCAAGGACCGCAATCTCCCTTCCAGAGATGATGGCCACCGCACCACCCAGCCGGCCCTGCAGATCGCGCAGCAAGGGCACCAGCCCGGTAGGCACAGCGATGCTGTCAGGCGTTGGCGCCATGGGCACCAGGCTGCCATCAAAGTCGAGGAAAAGCGCCGCATCGCCAGGCAGCGGCGGCGGCAACGGCGAGAGGCTGGCCATCAGGGATCCAGCGGCTCGGGGCTGATGACGCGCTCGGATTCGGGATCCTGTGGAATATCGGGCTCCGTGCTGGGCGAGAACGGCGGGTGGGGAGGGTCCTCGCCGGGCTCGGGTGCCAGCGGCTCCTGCTCGGGATAGGGCTCGCCCACCGGGTCCATGCTTTCGTCTTCAGGATAGTTGGGTTGGGTTGCGGGCCGGGTGTCGGTAGGGGTGTCTGGCTTGGTGCTGCTCATGTCATGCTCCTCGGTCGTATGCCTACTAGGTTCGCTGCTGCTGCGCCCCAGGTCTGTAGGATTTGTGCGCCCGCGCATGGAGTCATCCAAGCGAGTTGGCAGCTAAGGCTGGTGCAGGATTGGAGTGATGGGTCTTTTTGTCAGACCGCGCTGGCATGCAGATGGTCGGAAGTTCCCTGCGCGCGTTGCCATTTGCTCTCAGCGGTGCGGCCGTGACGCGTGCACACTGGCCGCATACCTAGGAGGCCGGCATGAAAGAGCAGCAAGGCAATGCCCCGACATCGACACGCACCATCTGGAAAGGTGCGATCAGCTTTGGGCTGGTGCATGTGCCCATAGGGCTGTACACGGCCACGCGCGATTCGGGCATTGACTTTGATTGGCTGGACAAACGCTCGATGGAGCCGGTGGGCTACAAGCGCATCAACAAGCGCACCGGCAAGGAGATTGCCAGCAGCGATATCGTCAAAGGCGTGGAGTACGAAGACGGCCGCTACGTCATCCTGAGCCAGGAGGAGATCAGCGCGGCCTTTCCCAAAACCACGCAGACCATCGAGATCGAGGCCTTTGTCGATGCCGATGACATTCCGCTGATCTACCTGGAGCGGCCCTACTACACGGCGCCGCTCAAGCGCGGCGAAAAAGTCTATGCACTGCTGCGCGAGGCGCTGCGCAAGACCAACAAGGTGGGCGTGGCCAAGGTGGTCATCCAGACCAAGCAGCACCTGGCCGTGCTGGTGCCCTGCGGCCGGGCGCTGGTGCTGAACCTGCTGCGATGGGGCGGTGATATCCGTTCGTTCGAGCAGCTCAACTTGCCGCCGCAGTCGCCTAAAGCCGCCGGCATCAGCAGCGCCGAGATGGACATGGCAGTCGCCTTGATCGAGGACAAGGCCCAGGCCTGGAATGCCGACGACTTCAGGAACTCCTTCTCCGAAGAGATCCACAAGCTGATCGATACCAAGGTTAAATCGGGCGAGGTCGAAGAGGTGGTGCAGGCGCCCAAGGAGTCGCCGGTATCGGGCGGCGCCGAGATCCTGGATTTGACTGCCTTGCTCAAACGCAGCCTGGCCGGTGGCGCCAAGGCGGCTGATACCAAGCCCGCTGTGCGAAAGTCCAAGGCTGCGCCGGCCAAGACCAAGGCCAGTGCCCCAGCCAAAGCGGCAGCCGCAGCGGCTAAACCCCAGGCCAAGCCCAAGCCAGCCACCAAATCCGCCAGCGCCCGCAAGGCCGCGCCTGCCCGGCGCCGTGCGGCTTAGTGGCCTGGCGCCCGGAGGCTCTGCATGCCCAGCTCCTTGGACAAATACCAAGCCAAGCGCAACTTTGCCAAGACCCCTGAGCCGGCCGACGGCGGGGAATCGGTCGCGGGCCAGCTGCAGTTTGTCATTCAGAAGCACTGGGCCAGCCACTTGCACTACGACCTACGGCTTGAGCTCGATGGCGTGATGAAAAGCTGGGCAGTACCCAAAGGGCCGAGCCTGGACCCCTGCCACAAGCGCATGGCCGTGCAGGTGGAAGACCACCCGATCTCGTACAACCGCTTTGAGGGCCAGATACCCGCTGGCCACTATGGCGCGGGCAAGGTGATCGTCTGGGACAAGGGCCTGTGGCTGCCTCTCGCCGACCCGCACGAGGGCTACCGCAAGGGCAAGCTCCATTTTGAGCTGCGGGGCCAGAAGCTGGGCGGGCGCTGGACCTTGGTGCGCATGAAGGGCAAGGAGGGTGAGCGCCAACCGCCCTGGCTGCTGATCAAGGAAGCCGATGACTTTGCGCGCAAGGAAGAAGAGCTGGACATTGTGACCGCCAGGCCTGACAGCGTGGCCAGTGAGCAGGGTGCGGTGGCGACCGAGACCCGCGCCAAGCCGGCTGCCAAGCGCAGTAAATCCAGCAAGGCCATAGCAAAAAATGCTGCTTTGCCCGCCACAATGGCGCCCCAGCTGGCCGTGCTGGCGGACGCGCCACCGCAAAACGCCGAGGACTGGGCCTGGGAGCTGAAGTTGGACGGTTACCGCATGGCAGCCCGCAAAAAAGGCCTCAAGCTGCAGTTGTGGACGCGCAATGGCAAGGACTGGACGGCCAGGATGCCTGCGCTGGCAGCCGCCCTGCAGCATCTGCAGCTCAACGACGCCTGGCTGGATGGCGAGGTGGTAGCGCTCAATGACCAAGGGCTCCCCGATTTTCAGCGGCTGCAAAACGCGTTTGATGGGGAGGGCACGACCGACCTCGTTTACTACCTTTTTGATCTGACGTTTGCCAATGGCCAGGATCTGCGTGCCCAGCCTTGGCAGGCACGGCACGATGCGCTGCAGGCGGCGCTGGATGCCAGCCCGGGCTTGGGCAATAGCGTGCGGATCAGCGAGGCTTTTGCCGGCGATCCGGCGCAGTTGCTGGCCTCGGCCTGCGCACTGGGCATGGAGGGCATGGTCGGCAAGCGCAAGGATGCTGCCTACCATGCGGGCCGCTCGGCAGACTGGATCAAGCTCAAATGCGGCCAGCGCCAGGAGTTTGTCATTGGCGGCTACACGCGTCCCAAAGGCACGCGCACCGGTCTGGGCTCCTTGCTGCTAGGGGTGCATGGCAGCGATGGCCAGCTGGTCTATGCCGGCAATGTCGGCACCGGCTTTAACGAGGCCAGCTTGCGCGCGCTGACGGCGCAGTTGCAAAAGATCCAGACCAAGATATGCCCCTTTGTGGATCCCGAGCGCATTGACTATGCGGCCATCTGGGTTCGTCCCGAGCTGGTCGCAGAAATCGCCTTTGCCGGTTGGACCGGCCAGGGCAGGGTGCGGCATGCGGTCTTCCATGGCTTGCGCGAGGACAAGCCCGCCAACCAGATCACCCGGGAGAGAACAGCCACCATGCCTACCCGCAAGAAAACCCCCTGCGCTACCGGCGGCATTGAAGTCAGCCATGGTGATCGCATCATCGATGCCAGCACGGGCGTGACCAAGCTGGACGTGGTGCGCTACTACGAGCAGGTGGCGCCGCTGATGATGGAGCACTTGCAAGACCGCCCCACCTCACTGGTGCGCACCCGCGATGGCGTGGGGGGCGAGCATTTCTTTCAGAAGCACCTGCAGGCCCGTGCCATGGCCGGCATTGTGCAACTGCCCCCGTCGCTGGACCCGGAGCACCCGCCGCTGCTGGCCATTGCCAGCGCTGAAGGCCTGGCCCAGGCGGCGCAGTTCAATGTGGTCGAGTTCCACACCTGGAACGCCAGGCGCGACAAGATATTGCGGCCCGACCGCATGACCTTTGACCTGGACCCGGGCGAAGGCCTGGCCTGGTCGGCGGTGCAGGAGGCGGCCGAGCTGGTGCGGGTGCTGCTGCAGGAGCTTGGCTTGGAGCCCTTTCTCAAAACCAGCGGCGGCAAGGGCCTGCATCTGGTGGTACCGATCCAGCGCCGCCACGACTGGGACACCGTCAAGGGCTTTTCCAAGGCCGTCGTGCAGCACCTCGCTGCCACCGTGCCCCAGCGCTTTGTGGCCAAGAGCGGCCCGCAGAACCGCAAGGGCAAGATCTTTGTCGACTACCTGCGCAATGGCTGGAGCGCCACCACCGTCAGTGCCTGGTCGCTGCGGGCGCGGCCGGGTATGGGGGTGTCGGTGCCCATCAGCTGGACGGAGCTGCACCAGGTCAGCAGCGGCGCGCACTGGGGCCTCCGTTCTATCGACGCGCGCTTTCGCCAAGGCAATGCGCCCTGGGATGGCTATGCCAAGGCGGCTGTGTCGATCACGGCGGCGATGAAGCTGCTGGGCGGTTCGGGCAATGCATCCGCCGACTGATGGGTGTCGGGCGAAATGCCTCTATATAAACCCAGTGCATATAAGCTAGGTTAGTCTTATGCAAAGCAAATAACAGACATCAGCTCCACCTCAGTGTGGCTGTAGGACGTTTTCTGCTTATTTCGTAATTTTGAGATCGCTGGCTGGCGTTTTGGAGTAGTTTTGTTACAGTTTAACCACCAAAGCATTGGAGGCTAGGAATGTCTACGCAGACCGGAAATGACAAGGAGAAAGACGCCTATTTGGATGCCTTGAAAGCCCAGGGCGCCGAGTTGCTGGCCGACCACCCGGCAGAAGGCACCATTGAGCATGCGCGCCTGTCGCTGATCGATGCCAAGATCGAGCAGCTGACGCGGCCCATCACCGCAGACAGCTGGAAAACGCCCGAATACTGAATACGCCCGGGTGTGTACCAGACGTTGGTTCTTGTAAAAGAACTTTGCAAAATGCCTGGATGGCGCTATCGTGGTGGAACCTGGATCGTCAGCCAAACTTACGGATTTGGGTACCAGGTGGAAAGGAGGTCTTATGCGAGAAGCGGAAGACCTGCTTGTGGTGACGCAAGCGCAATACGAGCGTCTGGAACTGGAAGTGATTGGTTTACGGGATCTGGAGCCCTTTATGGGCTCCCCGCAATATGATCGCCTGCAGGATGTGGAATTGGCACTGAAACATTACCAAACGCAATTTCGCCCCTAAGCGATACGACACAAAACCCGCAATGGCGGGGTTTTTCTTGGGCGGCCTTTAGGCGGGAGCCGGGCGCGTTCCGAGCGGCCAGACGCCCTGCCGCCATTGCGTTTACTGCTGCTGGGACTGCGCTTGCTGCTGCTGGTTCTGGTCCCGGCCTTGCTGCTGCTGCTGGGCAGGGCGCTGCTGGTTTTGTTGGTCCTGCTGCTTTTGGGCAGGTTGTTGGCCATTGGGACTTTGGTTGGGTTGCTGCTGGTTGCTCATCTCTGTCTCCGGTTGAAGGGGGATGCAGCGTGATTTTTGCTGCCCTTTCAGGTTAAGGGCATGGCATTGCGGAATCTGTAGTCGCTGTGCTTGCCTAGGCGTAGTAAGCCGGGGAGGCATGTCGTCACCATCAACCTCACACAGCCGCCAGAGCTAGCCACGCTGCGGCTGCACCAGCAAGCCCCGCAGCAGCAAATCCAGACCTGCGGCGGCTTGCTCCAGGCGCGCAGCGCCATCGGCCCCATCCGCACCTTCAGCCCCATCGGCAATCCAGAACGCCGCCTCGGCCAGGCTGCCATAGATCAGCGCTGCCAGCGCCCGTGCATCGGCTGGGAGCCTGGGCAGGGGAGGGATGCATGGGACTTGCCGGCGATGCTCTGGCCCGCGGCCGGTGTGGCGGCTGCCGCCTTGCTGGTGGTGGGTAGCGCGCGGGAGGATGGGTCCGTGCGCTGCTGAGGCTGGGGCTTT
>NZ_KE148649.1:0-24546 GCF_000410635.1 Comamonas sp. B-9 | reverse complement strand
GCTGCCTGCGGCTAGCCGGCCGCACCATACTCGCTCAGCAAATATGCTAAGTAGATTTAATTCGTTTTCGCCGAGTGGGCCCTTGCGCACAATCGCAGCTCTCCCCCATGCCCCTTTGTGTCTGGGGCTGTGTCCGAGAGATGATGGTTTTTATGCAAGCACTGAGTCCGCTGTCCGTCAAAGCCCTGTTGGGGGATGGCCAAGAGTTCGCGTTTTTGGATGTGCGCGAAGCCGGCGAGTTTGGGGAGGGTCACCCATTTTTGGCCATCCCGCTGGCCTACAGCCGCCTGGAGGCCGATATCGCCCGCCTGGTGCCCAGGCTGTCCACGCGCATTGTTTTGATCGATGGCGGCAACGGTGTTGCCAGCCGGGCCGCTCGGGCGCTGGCAGCGCTGGGCTACAGCGATCTGTCCATCAGCGAGGGCGGGGTGGCCGCCTGGGAGGCGGCGGGCCTGGTGCTGTTCAAGGGCGTGAACCTGCCATCCAAAACCTTTGGCGAGCTGGCCGAGGCCGCGCTGGGCACTCCCCATATCAGCGCGCAGCAATTGCAGCAGCTGCAAGCGTCTGGCGGCAAGCTGGTGGTGCTCGATGGCCGGCCGCTGGCCGAGTTCAACAAGATGAGCATTCCCGGCGCGATCAGCTGCCCCAATGGCGAGCTGGCGCTGCGCCATGCCGATCTGATCCCGGATGCGCAGACGACGGTGGTCGTCAACTGCGCCGGCCGCACCCGCTCCATTGTGGGCGCGCAGACCCTGCGCGACCTGGGCCTGCCCAATCCCATCTATGCGCTGGAGAACGGCACCCAGGGCTGGTATTTGAACGACCTGCCGCTCGAGCATGGCCAAAGCCGCAGCTACCCCGAACACCGCCGTGCACCGGCGCCCGAGGTGGCCACCCGGCTGGCCCAGCTGAGCGAGCAGCAGGGCGCGGCACACCTGGATGCCGCCACCTTGGCCGCCTGGCTGGCCGACCCCGAGCGCACCACCTACCTGCTGGATGTGCGCTCGCCCGAAGAAGTTGCCGCCAGCCCCATTGCCGGTGCCGCCCATGCGCCCGGCGGCCAGCTGGTGCAGGCCACCGACCAGTACCTGGGCACGCGCCATGCGCGCATTGTGCTGGTGGATACCGATGGCCTGCGCGCGCCGATGACGGCGGTCTGGCTGCGGCGCCTGGGGCATAAGGCCTATCTGGCCAGGCCCGATGCCTTGCCGGCGATCCCCACGGCGCCCTTGCCTGAAGCGGCGTTGCCGCGCATCAGCAGTGCGGCGCTGGCTGCGGACCCCACTGTCTATGATCTGGTCGATCTGCGCGACAGCGCCAGCTACCGCGCTGGCCATATCGCCGGTGCGCGCTGGTCCATCCGGCCGTTGCTGCAGCGCGGCGATGGGACCCGGGCAACTGTGTTCATCACGCCCGAGCCTGCGCTGGCAGCAGCCGCTGCGCGCGATGTGGGCGGCGTATGGCATCTGCTGAGCGACGGGCCCGAGCAGTGGCAGCGCGCAGGGCTGACCGTGGTCGCCAGTGCCGATGCGCCCAGCGATGCCGAGCGCATTGACTACCTGTTTTTTGTGCATGACCGCCACAGCGGCAACAAGGCGGCAGCGCGTGCCTACCTGGCATGGGAAACCGGCCTGCTCGCCCAGATTGATGCGCAAGAACGCGCGCTGTTCTGTTTGGGCTGATCCGCCCCTGCGCCTGAGGCTGCGGCAAGCGTGGCCCGCACTGCGCCCCCTGCTTGTCTCTTCTCCCCCCTTTTTTCTTTTTGATTCGAATACCCCCATGTCTACCAGCCGCCGTATCTTTCTGAAAAACGCCGCCGCCACGGCCAGCCTGGCCGCGCTGCCCTTTGCGCTGCCGCGGGCCGCCTTTGCGGCGGGATCGACCACGCTGACGATTGCGCAGAGCAACGACATCTTGTCCCTGGACCCGGCCAACCACGAGAACAACAGCACCCAGTCGGCGCTGGTCAATCTCTATGAGTACCTGGTCAACAAGGAATTCCCGAACGGCAAGATGGCCTTCACGCCGGGCCTGGCCCAGTCCTGGAAGCAGGAAGACCCGCGCACCTGGGTGTTTGAGCTGCGCCCTGATGTGCAGTGGCACGACGGCAAGCCCTTTACTGCCGAAGATGTGAAGTTCACCGTCGAGCGCATGAAAGGCAACCCCAAGCTGCTGAGCGCGGTGGAGAAGTTTCGCTCGGTGGAAAAGGTCGAGGTGCTGGGCCCGCACCGGGTGCGCCTGGTTACCAGCAAGCCCGATCCGCTGTTTCTGCACAACTTTGTCGGCAATGGCGGCTCGATCCTGCCCCAGCATGCGTTCAAGGCGGCGGGCAGCGAAGAGGCCTTCTTTGCCAAACCCATCGGCACGGGCCCCTACAAGTTTGTCGAGTGGAAAAAGGCCGACCGCCTGGTGCTCGCGCGCAACCTCCAGTGGTGGGGTGGGGCGCCGCACTGGGAGCGGGTGGTGATCCGCGCGATTCCTGAAACCGCCACGCGCGTGGCCGAGGCCTTGTCCGGCGGCGTGGACCTGGCGGTGAACATTCCGCCCGAGGACATCGGCCGCCTCAAGTCCAATGCCGACACCGGCATCGTCGCCTTCAATATTGCGCGCAACTTTGGTTTGCACCTGCGCACCGAGCCGGGTGTGATCACCCACGACGCGCGGGTGCGCGAGGCGATTGACCTGGCCATCAACCGCCAGGAGCTGGCTGAGGTGGTGGCCGATGGCTATGCCACCGCCACGCGAGGCTTGTTCCCGCCCGAGATCCCGAACGCCAATACCCGCCTGACGGCAGCCAACTCCTTCAACCCGGACAAGGCCCGCCAGCTGATCCAGGCGGCAGGCGCCAAGGGGGCCAAGATCCGTTTTGGCTCACCCAGCGGCCGCTATATCAAGGACCGCGAGGTCTCCGAGGCCATCGTCGGCTACCTGCAGGATGTCGGCCTCAATGCCCAGCTTGAAGTGCAGGAATGGAGCATCTACAACGCCCGCGTAGGCAGTGATTCGCACGGCGAGATCTATTTCTGGGGCATGGGCTCCTACACCGATGCCTCCTTCATCCTGAACATGGGCTCGCTCAAGCGCTTCAACCCGCACTGGAAGAACGCCGAGTTCGAGCGCCTGGCAACCGAGCTGCCCGCCACCACCGGCGAGAAGGAGCGCCAGGCCATCATCTGGCGCGCGCAGGAGATCATCACCCAGGACCGCGCCCGCATCGGTGTGCTCTATCCCAAGGCGATCTACAGCGTCAACAAGCGGGTGCAGTTTGCCGGCCGCTTTGACGAGATGATCCCGGCCGAACAAGTGCGGCGCGCATGATGCTCTCGGCCTTGTGGCGGCTGCTGCTCCAGGCGGTGCCGGTGCTGTTCACGGTCACCCTGATCGTGTTTGCACTGGTGTTTCTGGCCGGCGACCCGACGGTGATGATGATCCCGGACCAGGCCTCGGAGGCCGACCGCCTGGCCATGGTGGCCGCCTGGGGGCTGGACCAGCCGGTGCACCTGCAGTACCTCAACTACATGCGCAACCTGCTGCACGGCGATTTTGGCACCTCGTACCGCTATGGCAGCTCGGCGCTGCCCATTGTGCTCGAGCGCCTGCCCGCCACCTTGCTGCTGGCTGCCGCATCGATGCTGGTGGCCGTGCTGATCGCGGTGCCCGCTGGCGTGGCGGCAGCCTTGCGGCGCGGCAGCTGGGTGGACCATGCGGTCTCCGGCGTAGCCGTGCTGGGCAAGGCCATGCCCAATTTCTGGGTGGCCATCATGCTGATCCTGGTGTTTGGCGTCAGCCTGCGCTGGCTGCCGGTATCGGGCAGCGGTACCTGGGCGCACCTGGTGATGCCCGCGCTGACCCTGGGCACGGCCTTTGCCGGTGATCTGGCCAAGCTGGTGCGCGCCAGCATGCTCGAAACGCTGAGCCAGGACTATATGCGCACCGCCTATGCCAAGGGCATCCCCGACTGGTTGGTGATTGGCAAGCATGCGCTGCGCAATGCGGCGATCCCGACGGTGACGATGACCTCGCTGCACGTGGTGGCGCTGCTGGGCGGGGCGCTGGTGACCGAGACTATTTTTGCCTGGCCGGGCCTGGGCCAGCTGATCGTGCAGGCGATCAACACCAAGGACATGGCGGTGATCCAGATCAGTGTGCTGGTGATCACCGCGATGACCTTGCTGGTGAACTTTGCCACCGATGTGGTCTACCGCCTGATTGACCCAAGGATGAAGCTATGAGTGGCGTGGTGGTGAATACCGGCGCGGCCCTGCAGGCCGATGCGCCTGTGGTGGCGGCCCAGCCTTCGGGCCTGCAGCGCTTTTTGCGCGCGCTGTGGCGCAGCCGCAGTGGCCGCTTGGGCGCCATTTTGCTGCTGATGATCTTGCTGACCACCCTGGGCGCCGATCTGCTGCCGCTGGCCGACCCGGTCAAACGCAATCTGTCGCTGCGCTACCTGCCCCCCGTCTGGCTGGACAAGGGCCAGTGGGCCTACCCGCTGGGCACCGATGGCCAGGGCCGCGACATGCTGGCGCGCATCATCTATGGCGCGCGCAGCTCGGTCATGGTGGGCCTGGCGGCCGTGGCGCTCTCGGGGGCTATTGGTGTGGCGATTGGCGTGCTGGCCGGGCTGCGCGGCGGCTGGCTGGACCAGGTGCTGATGCGCGTGGTCGATGCCATCCTGGCGATTCCAGCCATGCTGTTCATGCTGGTGGTGGCCCTGGTGGCCGGCGCCGGCCTGGCGCCGCTGATTGTGGTGATTGCGCTCACCAACTGGGTGATCTATACCCGCATTGCGCGCGCCGAGGTGCTGCGCGTCAAGGAGCTGGAGTTTGTGGCTGCCGCGCGCGTGAGCCGCGTGCGCACCTCGCGCCTGCTGCTGCGCCACATCCTGCCCAATATCTTGCCGGCCCTCGTCGTGGTGGCCACCTTGAACATTGGCACCGTCATCCTGACGGAGTCGTCCTTGAGCTTTCTGGGCTTTGGCATCCAGCCACCCGATATCTCCTGGGGCCAGATGCTGGCCGACGGACGCCAGCAGCTGGCCACCAGCTGGTGGATCAGCACCTTCCCCGGCGTGGCGCTGACGGCCACGGTTTTTAGCATCATCTTGCTGGGCGATTGGCTCAGAGACTACCTGGACCCACGCCTGCCATGACTGCTGCCCCAACGCTTGCCCACGCCGCCAGCCAGGCTGGCGCCATCCTTCGCCCTGCCGCGCTGCAGGCCGGCCTGGCAGACACCGTGCTGCGCTACCGCAATGCCGGCGTCACGCTGCAACCCCATGGTGGCGGCGAGCCGCTGCGCCTGGTGCGCGGAGTGGATATAGAGGTCAAACGCCGGCAGGTGGTGGCCTTGGTGGGCGAGAGCGGATCGGGCAAGACCTTGACGGCCTTGAGCGTGCTGGGCCTGCTGCCCAGCAATGCCCGCTTCAGTGCCGACGAGGCCACGCTCAATGGCCGCGATCTGCGCCAGCTGGACAAGGCCGCATGGCGCAGCCTGCGCGGGGGTGACGTGGGGATGGTGTTCCAGGAGCCGCTGTCGTCGCTCAACCCGGTGTTGACCATTGGCGACCAGATTGAAGAGGTGCTGTACTACAAGCGCCCGCTCACGCGTGCCCAGCGCCGGGCCGAGGCCATTGACCTGCTGGCCCGCATGGGCCTGCCCAGGCCTGTGCAGCTGCTGCAGGACTACCCGTTTCAGCTCTCGGGCGGCATGCGCCAGCGCGTGATGCTGGCCATTGCGATGGCCGGTGAGCCGGCCTTGCTGATTGCCGATGAGCCGACCACCGCGCTGGACAACACGGTGCAGGCCCAGGTGCTGGAGCTGATGGTGCGCACGGCTGAGCAGTCGAATGTCGGCGTGCTGCTGATCACCCATGACCTGTCGGTCGTCGCCCAGGTGGCCGACCAGGTGCATGTGATGCGCCACGGCGAGATCGTCGAATCCGCCCCGGTGCAGCAGCTGTTTGCCAGGCCGCAGGCCGCTTACACCCAGCAGTTGCTGGCGCTGGCGCCGCGCATTCCGGCCGTCGTGCGCCAGCCCTTGGCAGAGGCCGCCTTGCAGCAGCCGCAAGCTGCGCAAGATGCGCCACCGATTCTGCAGCTGGATGCCGTGAGCAAGTACTACCAGCAGCCCCGTGCCTGGCATTTCAAACCCTTCAAGCATCTGGCTTTGGATGGCGTGTCTTTCTCGCTGCAACGGGGCCGCACCCTGGGCCTGGTGGGCGAGTCGGGCAGCGGCAAATCATCTTTGGCGCGCATCATCGCCGGCCTGGCGCAGGCCGATGGCGGCAGCCTGCGCTTTGAGGGCGCCGATCTGGGTGACCCGGCGGTGCGCGCCGCTGCCAGCATCCAGATGGTGTTCCAGGACCCCTATGCATCGCTGAACCCGCGCATGCGCATTGGCCAGCTGATCACCGAGCCGCTGGCCGAGCAGCCGGGCTGGACGGCAGCGCAGCTGCGCGCGCAAGCGGCGCAATTGCTGGCCATGGTGGGCCTGCCAGCCTCGGCCCTCGATCGCTTTGCCCATGAGCTCTCGGGCGGCCAGCGCCAGCGCGTCTGCATTGCGCGGGCGCTCAGCGTGCAGCCCCAGCTGCTGATCTGCGACGAGCCTGTCTCTGCGCTCGATGTCTCGGTGCAGGCCGAGATCCTGGCGCTGCTGCAGCGCCTCAAAAAGGACTTGCAGCTGAGCATGGTGTTCATCGCCCATGGGCTGGAGAGCGTCTATGCGATTTCGGACGACATCGTCGTGCTGGAAAAGGGCCGGGTGGTGGAAGCCGGCCCGCGTGACCAGATCTTTGGCGCGCCGCGCCATGCCTATACCCGCAGCCTGCTCGACGCAATGCTCGACATCGACCCGGCGCGCAGCCGCTTCAAGACCCGGCCGGCCGAGGTTGAGCCAGACAGCCCCGCGCTGGCCCGCGTGGCCTGATGCCTCGCCTGCGCTGAACCTATTTTTGATATCCCCAGTGTGCCCCACACGATGAGCCAGCCTACCCAACTCCACCTCAACCTCAATATCTATGGCGCAGGCGCCCATGCCGCTGCCTGGCTGTGGCCGCAGAACGACCCGCTGTGGCCGGTAACACCCGACTATTTTGTCCGCCTGGCCCAGACCGCAGAGCGGGGCGGCTTTGATGCGGTGTTCTTCTCGGACCGCGCGGCTTTTCCCGGCAACAGCCTGCACCGGCCGTTTCCGGCGATCGAGCCCAGCATTTTGCTGGCCCTGATTGCGGCCAAGACCCAGCACATCGGCCTGTTGGCAACCGTGTCTTCGTCGTACAACGAGCCCTTCAACATCGCGCGGCGCTTTGCGTCGCTCGACCTGGTCAGTGGCGGGCGCTCGGGGGTAAACATCGTCACCTCGGCCGATGTCGAGGCCGCGCGCAACTTTGGCCGCAGCGCGCCGCTGGCGCATGCCGACCGCTACCGGCGCGCGGCAGAGTTCAGCCAGGTGCTCAAGGACCTCTGGGCCAGCTGGGGGCCGGGCGGCATTGTGGCCGACCGCGCCACCGGCCAGTACTTTGACCCGGCGCAGATCCGCCCGATTGCGCACCAGGGTGAGTTCTTTGCGGTCGAAGGTCCCATCAATGTGCCGCCCAGCCCGCAAGGCCGGCCGCTGGTGGTGCAGGCCGGTGGCTCGGATGCGGGCCTGGACCTGGCCGCCCTGCATGCCGATGCGGTGTTCACCCTGGCGCCGTCGCTGGCGCAGGCGCAAAGCTACCGCCAGGCGCTGGATGCGCGGCTCAAGGCCCTGGGCCGTGCCAGCAGCGCCGTCAAGGTCTTCCCCGGCCTGGTCACCGTGCTGGGTGCCACCGAGCAGGCCGCGCAGCAGCGCGCCCAGGCGCTGGCCGATCTGGTACCCATCGAGCAGGGGCTGAACTACCTGTCGGACCTGTTGCAAACCCGCTTTGGCCATGCCGACCTGGACCAGCCGCTGCCCGCTGACCTGCCACTGCCGGACAACGGCATGACTACCTTTGCCAAGAACGTGGTGGACAAGGCGCGCAGCCATGGCTGGACGGTGCGCGAGCTCATTCGCGCGCAAAACGGCGGCGGCAGCAACCACAACACCATTGTCGGCACGCCCGAGCAGGTGGCCGACTACATGCTGAGCTGGTTCCGCAGCGGCGCCATCGATGGCTTCAACCTGATGCACGACGTGCTGCCCTCGGGCCTGGAAGACTTTGTCGACCAGGTGGTGCCGCTGCTGCGCAAAGCCGGCGTCTACCGCGAGGGCTACAGCGCCAGCACCTTGCGCGGCAACCTGGGCCTGGCTGCGGCCTGAGCCCCTCTCCCTACACACCCGCCGGGCCCGGCCCGCGCTTTTTGCAGAACCGTTTATGAAAATCGACCATCCCCAGACCCTGACCCCTGCTGCGCAGACCGCCACCAGCGGAACCGCCAGCAGCGACTGGCAAGCGCTGTTTGACGAGATCGCCGCTGGCTCGGCCGAGCGCGAGGAAAAGCGCATTCTGCCGTTTGCGCAGATCCAGGCTTTGAAGGCGCAGCGCTTTGGTGCCTACCGCCTGCCGGTGGCCGAGGGCGGCACGGGGGCCAGCATTGCGGGGCTGATGGAGCAGGTGATTGCGCTGGGCGCAGCCGACTCCAACGTCGCGCATATCCTGCGCAACCACTTTGTCTTTGTGGAGCGCTTTGCGCGCAACCCGGTGGGGGCGCAGGCGCATTTCTGGCGCGATCAGGTGGCCCAGGGGGCGATCTTTGGCCTGGCCAATACCGAGCTGGCGCAGGCCAGAAGCGGCGAGAAGACCTTCACGCGCCTGGTGCCCGACGGCGCGCATTTCCGCATGTCGGGCGCCAAGTTCTACAGCACCGGCAGCCTGTATGCGGATTTTGTCATCGTGCGGGCGCGCGATGCGCAGGAGCGCGATGTCACTGCGATCATCCCCACGCGGCGCGAAGGCGTGAACCTGGTCGATGACTGGGACGCCATGGGCCAGCGCATGACCGGCAGCGGCACCACCTTGTTCGAGCATGTGCGGGTCGAGCCCGAGGAAATCATTGTGGACAGCGCCGGTACTGGCTACAGCCGGCCTTACAAGAGCACCTTGCCGCAGCTCTTTCTGACGGCGGTGAACACCGGCATCCTGCGCGCCATTGTGCGTGATGCGTCGGCGATGCTGCACAAGCGCTCGCGCAAGGGTTTCTTCTTTGCCGCTGCCGATACCCCGGCGCAAGACCCGTTGCTGCTGAAGATCGTCGGCGACCTGTCAGCCCAGCTGTTTGCCGCTGAAGCGGTGGTGGCAGCAGCCAGCCATGCGCAGGATGCGTCGCTCGCCACCGCCGAAGGCGACCCCGCCTTGAAGGACACGGCCCACCATGCGGCGGTGCTGGCCGCCAAGGCCAAGCTGATCGTCGACGGCCTGGTGCTGCAGGCTGGCACGGCAGTGTTTGACCTGGGTGGTGCCTCGTCGACCTTGCGCACGCAGAACCTGGACCGCCACTGGCGCAATGCCCGCACCGTGGCATCGCACAACCCGGCGCTGTACAAGGCGCTGGCGCTGGGCAAGCTGGCGGTGCATGGCGAGCCGCTGCCCGACAAGGACTTTTTCTAACGCGCCTTTTGGGGGTCAGCGCCCTTCACCCGGCACACCTGGCACGGCGTTGGCCGCTGGTTTTGCAGATGGGCTGCGCCGCTTGGGGCTCCCGCTGCGCAGCAGGGCGACGGCCAGCGCGGCGGCCAGCACCAGCACCACGGCAGTGGCCATCACGGCGACAAAGCCCTGGTCAAACGCGGCATGGGCCAGGCCCAGCAGCTGCGTGGCAGCCTGCGGCGGCAGCTTTTCTGCAGCCAACAAAGCCGCATCGATGCCGTCACTAGCGCCACTGGCCCCTCCAGCGGCGCCTTGCAGGCTGTCTGGCAGCACCAGGCTGCTGGTGTAGCGCCAGGACAGCACGCTGCCCAGCAAGGCCACGCCCAGCACGCCACCAAACTCGTAGGACACCTCTTCGACCGAGGCGGCCATGCCGGCATGCTCGGGCGGCGCGCTGTTCATCACCGCGTTCGATGCGGCGGTGATGGTGGCACCCACGCCCAGGCCCAGGAAGGCCAGCACCGTGATTTTCTGCAGGCCATGGGCATCGCTGTTGAGGCTCATGGCCAGCGCGCACAGCGCCACGGCGGTGACGAGGAGGCCGCCCACAATCAGTTGGTGGGTGCCCAGGCGCGACAGTGCCCAGCCGGCAATGGGGCCGGCGACAAAGGCGGCCACGGGGATTGGCAAAATGGCCAGTCCCGCTTGCAGGGGCCTGAGGCCCAGCACCAGCTGCAGGCGCTGGCTGAACACCAGCTCCACCCCGACCAGGGCCACAGCAGCCACCACGGCAGCCACCACACCGCCCGAGAACGTCGGAATGCGGAACAGACGCAGCTCGATCAGCGGCTGGGGCCGGCTGAGCTGCCGGCGGATAAAGACCCACAGCACAGCGGCACTGAGCAGCCCCATCAGCACGGCAAACACGAGCGATGGCGCGGGCTTGGCCAGCTCCTTGATGCCCAGCACCAGGCTGACCATCGCAACCATGGCCTGCAGCGAGCTGGTGTAGTCCCAGCCGGCCAGGCTGGCCTTGGTGCTCAGGCGGTCTGCAGGAATGAGCCAGACGGTCAGCACCAGCGCCAGCGCCACGATGGGCACATTGACCAGAAACACCGAGCCCCACCAGAAGTACTCCAGCAGCACACCGCCCACCACCGGGCCAAGCGCTGCGCCCCCCGAGGCGACCGAGGCCCAGATGCCAATGGCGACCGAGCGCTCGCGCTGGTCGGGAAAGCTCATGCGGATGATGGCCAGGGTGGCAGGCATCATGATGGCCGCACCCAGGCCCAGCACGGCGCGCGCGGCAATCAGCAGCCCGGCATTGGGCGCATAGGCGGCTGCCAGCGAGGCGGCGCCAAAGATCACCAGGCCGAGCATGAACATGCGCCGGTAGCCCAGGCGGTCGCCTAAAGCGCCGGTGCTCAGCAGCAGGCCCGCGACCACCAGCGCATAGGCGTTGACGATCCACAGCTTCATCGAGGTGGAGGCGGCCAGGTCATGGGTGAGGGTCGGCAGGGCGGTGTAGAGCACCGTCATGTCAACGACGATCAGCAGCAGCGCCATCGACACAATGGCCAGCACCAGCCATCTTTTGGAATGCAATGCCATGGTCAAACTCCCAACTCTTTCATCATCGTGACGGACACGGGCTGGCAGCCCAGGCGCTCAAACAGCCGGTGCGCCCCTTGGTTGCCGATACCGCTTTCCAGAAACAGGCGCTGCACGCCTTCTGCCTGGAGCTGGGCGCAGACCCAGCCAAACAAGGCCTCGCCCAGGCCCTGGCCACGCACGGCGGGGCTGACCACCAGATCGTCCAGGGTGGCAAAGGGGGTGGGCGCAAGCTGGGCCTCGTCGAGCGCGACAAAGGCGACGCCGACCAGCGTATCGCCCTGGTGGGCGGTGGCGATGCGCTGCATCGCGTTGGCTTCGGGCGCGGCCAGGGTGGCCTCAATCTGCAGCGCTATGTTGTCGGCCAGCTGGGGGCTCCATTGGCCCGGTGCGATGGCGCGCTCGCTTTGCAGCTCGCTGTGAGAGATGTAATGGGGACTGAGCTGGCCCATGAACAGCGCCAGGATCGCTGGCGACTGCGCGGGGTCATGGCACCAGGCCATCGTCAGGGCTGGTGCGGGGGTGTGGATCGATTGCATGGGTCCGATATTGCGCCATAAAAATCGATTGATAAAGTTGGAATCCATCAATAATACAGATGGATGAGCTACAGTACCGGGCTATGGAATGGACCGTTGAACAACTGCGGCAGTTTGTCGCCACTGCCGACAGTGGCTCTTTCTCTGCCGCTGCACGTAGCCTGGGCAAGGCGCAGTCGGCCGTCAGCACCGCCGTGGGCATGCTGGAAGTGGACCTGGGCGTGGTGCTGTTTGACCGCTCGCACCGCAATGCCCAGCTCACCGATGCGGGCCGGGTTCTGCTGCTCGAAGCGCGCGAGCTGCTGCGCCAGGCTGAGCAGTTGGACCAGCGCGCGCAGGCGCTGAGCGGCGGGGCGGATGCCGAGCTGTCGCTGGCGATTGACGAGGCGCTGCCCTATACGGCGGTGGCAAGCCTGCTGCGCGAGATGGCGCAGCAGTACCCGGGCCTGGAGCTGCTGCTGCTCAATGGCACCGCCAGCGAGGTGGCCGACTATGTGGGCGAGGGCAGGGCGGGCATGGCCCTGCATATCGACCGGGGCCCGGTGCTGCAGCATTTTGAGCAGCGCCACCTGGGCACCGTGCCCCAGGGGGTGTTTGTGGCGACCGACCACCCGCTCGCCGATGGCCGGGTGGTGGGCCTGCAGCAGCTGGCCCAGCACCGGCAATTGCTGATGCATACCGAGGATGTGCACGAGCGCGCCTACAGCCCGCGCGTGTGGCGCTCGGACAGCTTCTACAACATCGCCGACATGGTGGCCGACAAGCTGGGTTGGGCGGTGCTGCCCGTCAATATCGCGCACTACGAAGGCAACCGCCAGGCGCTGCGCGAGGTGCCTTGCCCGGCGCTGGCGCTGCCCCCGCTGTCGGTGCGCATGCTCTGGCGCCAGGGCGCGCAGCGCAGCCCGACAGCGCAGTATGTCGAGCGGCGTTTTGGCCAGCTGCTGGCGGAGATTCAGACGCCCGAGCCGTAGGGGGTGAGGCGGCTGGCGTTCTCATCGACGGCCAGGCTTTTGCCCAGGTAGGGAAAGGCGCGCTGCGGGCAGTGGTCGCGCTCGCAGACCTTGCAGCCCATGCCGATCGGCGTGGCCAGCTCCGGGTCCTGCAGGTCGATGCCCTTGGCATAGACGAGGCGCGCTGCATGGCGCAGGTCACAGCCCAGGCCGATCGAAAATGTCTTGCGCGGCGCGCCATAGCCGCGCTGCCCGCCCGAGACCGAGCGCGCAATCCACAGGTAGCGCCGGCCATCGGGCATGGCCGCGACCTGGGCCAGCACCTGGCCGGGCTGGCCAAAGGCCTCGTAGACATTCCACAGCGGGCAGGTGCCGCCGGTGCGGCTGAAATGGAAATGCGTGGCCGACTGGCGCTTGGAGATATTGCCGGCCCGGTCCACCCGTACAAAGAAAAACGGCACGCCCGGGCTGGCTGGCCGCTGCAGGGTGCTCAGCCGGTGGCAGACGGTCTCAAAGCCCACGGCAAAGCGCTGGCCGAGCAGGTCAATGTCATAGCCCAGCGCCTCGGCGGCTTGTAGAAAGGGCCCATAGGGCAGCAGCAGGGCGCCGGCAAAATAGTTGGCCAGGCCCAGCCGCGCCAGCCGGCGGGCGGCGGGGTCGCTGATGAGTGTTGGCACCTGGCTGAGGCTGTCGAGCGTGTCGCCGATCTCGAGCAGCGCCAGCTGGGTGGCAAGCTGGAACGCCTGCTGCGCAGTGCCCAGCGCAGAGGACAGCTGCAACAGGCGCGAGGCGGGGTCGAACTGGCGTTTGCTCGCGCCTGCGCTGTCCACAAACTCCACCCGCACCTGGTGCGCCAGCGCCAGGCGCTCACGCAGCCAGTCGGCCAGCGGCCTGCCCGGGCGCTCTGCCTGGGCCTGGGCAGCCAGGCTTTCGGCGGCGCGGTCCACCGCATCAAAGTAGTTCTGGTGCGAGAAGAAGAAATCGCGCACCACCTCAAACGGCATGGCGGCGAGCTGGCTGCTGCCGGCGCGGTCATCGCCCAGCTGTAGCGACAGCGCTTCGAGCCGCTCCTTGGTCTCCAGATGGCGGCGGTACAGCGCCACCACCGCTGCGCCCAGCGCCGGCATTTGTGTGGCCACCTCTTGCAGCTCAGGCAGCGCAATGGCCTCGGGCGCATCGGCGAGCGCTTCGCGCAGCCCCGCCACCAGGCGCGCCTCTTCGTCTTCGGAGAACTGCTGGATATCCACGCCCAGGCTGCGGTGCAGTTTGAGCAGCACCGACACCGTCAGCGGCCGCTGGTTTTGCTCGATCTGGTTGAGGTAGCTGGGCGAGAGCCCCAGCGCATGGGCCAGCGCAATCTGGGACAGATTGCGTTCGGCGCGCAGCTTGCGCAGCTTGACGCCCATAAAGGTTTTTTTCATCGCAGAGTCTTTCGCGTCAACAGGGGCGCTCGCATCCAAGGGACGGTGGAATACCCAGATTCTACATTTCGCAAAATTCGCAAAATGCCGATTTTCATTCGCAGAAATTCGCCATTTCAGTGCTGTTCACTCCTTTGTATTTTGCGTAAATTGCGAAACATGACAACACCTACCGGATTCGCCGAGTTGCAAGAGCTGGTACTGCCGGCGCTGGCCAACCACCACGGCACGCTGTTTGCGGGCCAGGGTTTGCAGCTGATGGCCAAGGCAGCGTTTTTGGCGGCACGGAGCCTGGCGCAACGCGAAGTCGTGATGGTCGCCGTCAGCCGGGTGGACTTTGTGGCACCGGCACCAGTGGGCCATGCCCTGACCTTGCGCGCCTGGGTCAGCCGTGTAGGCCGCAGCTCGATGACGGTGTGCGTCACCGGCTCGGCTGCGCTGCCGGGAACGCCGCCCGAGCTGGTGCTCCAAGGTTTGTTTGACATGGTGGCCGTCGATGCCAAAGGCCGGCCCATTCCCCTCGATTGCGCATATTTGAACCAGGACCCCCTGCTATGACCACCACGACCGCCGAGGCCACCGCGCCCACCATGCCTTCGACCTTCAAGCCCAAGAAATCGGTTGCGCTCTCGGGCGTGACGGCGGGCAACACCGCCTTGTGCACCGTAGGGCGCAGCGGCAATGACCTGCACTACCGGGGCTATGACATTTTGGACATGGCCCAGGTCTGCGAGTTTGAAGAGATCGCCCACCTGCTGGTGCATGGCAAGCTGCCCAACCGCGCCGAGCTGCGCGCCTACAAGGACAAGCTCAAGGCGCTGCGCGGCCTGCCCGCGAGCGTCAAGCAGGCGCTGGAGCAGCTGCCCGCCGCCAGCCACCCGATGGATGTGATGCGCACGGGGGTATCGGTGCTGGGCTGCACCCTGCCCGAGAAGGACGACCACAACCTGCCCGGCGCGCGCGATATTGCCGACCGCCTGATGGCGTCGCTCGGCTCCATGCTGCTGTACTGGTACCACTTCAGCACCTCGGGCAAGTGCATCGATGTGGAGACGGATGACGACTCGATTGGCGCGCATTTTCTGCACCTGCTGCATGGCAAAAAGCCCAGTGCGCTGTGGGAGCGGGCCATGCATACCTCGCTCAATCTGTATGCCGAGCACGAGTTCAATGCCTCAACTTTTACCGCTCGCGTGGTGGCCGGTACCGGCAGCGATATGTATTCGTCGATCACCGGTGCGATCGGCGCGCTGCGCGGCCCCAAGCATGGCGGCGCCAACGAGGTGGCCTTCGAGATCCAGAAGCGCTACGACAGCGCCGATGCCGCCGAGGCCGATATCCGCAGCCGGGTGAAGAACAAGGAGGTGGTGATTGGCTTTGGCCACCCGGTCTACACCGTCAGCGACCCGCGCAATGTCGTCATCAAGGGCGTTGCCAGGGAGCTGTCGCTGGAGGCCGGCTCCACGAAAATGTACGACATTGCCGAGCGCCTGGAGGCCGTGATGTGGGAGGCCAAGAAGATGTTCCCCAACCTCGACTGGTTCAGCGCCGTGAGCTACCACATGATGGGCGTGCCCACTGCCATGTTCACGCCGCTCTTTGTGATTGCGCGCACCAGCGGCTGGGCGGCGCATGTGATCGAGCAGCGGGTGGACAACAAGATCATCCGCCCCAGCGCGCACTACACGGGGCCGGAAGACCAGGTGTTCCAGCCCATCGACCAGCGCAGCTGAGCTGCCGGCCGGCCCGACCTTCTACAGATCTATATAGAAAAGCGACACCCTGCGGGCCGCCCAGCCCGCCGGTCCGCACTGCCCCATGAACAGCAATTACCGACAAGCACTGGCCGGCACCGGCCTCGATTATTTTGATGCGCAGGCGGCAGTCGATGCGCTGGCGCCCGGCGCCTGGGCGCAGCTGCCGTATACGGCGCGGGTGCATGCCGAAAACCTGGTGCGCCGCGCCGACCCGGCCTACTTGCCGGACTACCTGCGCCAGCTGATCGAGCGCAGGCGCGATATCGACTTTCCCTGGTTCCCCGTGCGCGTGGTCTGCCATGACATCCTGGGCCAGACGGCCTTGGTGGACCTGGCGGGCCTGCGCGATGCGATTGCCCAGGCGGGCGGCGATCCGTCCGCCGTCAACCCGGTGGTGCCGGTGCAGCTGATCGTGGACCATTCGCTGGCTGTCGAATGCGGCGGGTTTGACCCGCAGGCCTTTGAGAAAAACCGGGCGATCGAGGACCGCCGCAATGAGGACCGCTTCCATTTCATCGAATGGAGCAAGCGGGCCTTTGCGAACGTGGATGTGATTCCCGCAGGCAACGGCATCATGCACCAGATCAATCTGGAGAAGATGTCGCCGGTGGCCTATGTGCAGGATGGGGTCGCCTTTCCCGATACCTGCGTGGGCACCGACAGCCACACGCCGCATGTCGATGCGCTGGGCGTGATTGCGGTGGGCGTGGGCGGCCTGGAGGCCGAGAACGTGATGCTGGGCCGGGCCTCGTGGATGCGGCTGCCCGATATTGTCGGCGTGTCCTTGAGCGGCCAGTCCCAGCCGGGCATTACCGCGACCGACATTGTGCTGGCGCTCACCGAGTTCCTGCGCCAGCAAAAAGTGGTGGGCGCCTATCTGGAGTTTTATGGCGAGGGCGCGCGCAGCCTCTCGGTTGGTGACCGGGCCACCATTGCCAATATGTGCCCGGAGTATGGCGCCACTGCCGCGCTGTTTGCGGTGGATGCGCAGACGCTGGCCTACCTGCGGCTGACGGGACGGGAGGAAGCGCAGGTGCAGCTGGTCGAGACCTATGCCAGGACCGCCGGCTTTTGGGCGGAAAGCCTGCAGGAGGTGCAGTACGAGCGGGTGCTGCAGTTTGACCTGTCGACCGTGGTGCGCAATATGGCGGGTCCGTCCAACCCGCACCGGCGCCTGCCGACCTCGCAGCTGGCCGCGCGCGGCATTGCCGGCGCCGAGCCCCTGGCGCTGGCGCGCGCCCAGGAAGCCCAGGGCCTGTTGCCCGATGGTGCAGTGATCATTGCGGCGATCACCAGCTGCACCAACACCAGCAACCCGCGCAATGTGATCGCTGCGGCGCTGCTGGCGCGCAATGCGCGGCGCCTGGGCCTCACGCGCAAGCCCTGGGTCAAGACCTCGCTCGCGCCCGGATCGAAGGCGGTGCAGCTGTACCTGCAAGAGGCAGGTCTGCTGGAGGACCTGGAGGCGCTGGGCTTTGGCATCGTCGCCTTTGCCTGCACCACCTGCAATGGCATGAGCGGCGCGCTCGATGCGCAGATCCAGCAGCAGATCATTGAGCGCGACCTCTACACCACCGCGGTGCTCTCGGGCAACCGCAATTTCGACGGCCGCATCCACCCCTATGCCAAGCAGGCGTTTCTGGCCTCGCCCCCGCTGGTGGTGGCCTATGCGATGGCGGGCACCATCCGCTTTGACATCGAAAAGGATGTGCTCGCCGTCGTGAACGGGCAGGAGATCCGGCTGCAGGACCTGTGGCCGAGTGACGCGGAGATCGATGCCGTGGTGGCTAAGGCGGTCAAGCCTGCGCAGTACCGCGCGGTGTACGAGCCCATGTTTGCGATCCAGGCAGACAACGGTGAGCGCGCTGCGCCGCAGTATGCCTGGCGCCCCCAGTCCACCTATATCCGCCGGCCGCCGTACTGGGACACCGAGGGCGTGGGCGCGCTGGCCGCGCATCCGCGCACGCTCAAGGGGATGCGACCGCTGGCCCTGCTGCCCGACAACATCACCACCGACCACCTCTCGCCATCCAACGCCATTCTGCCCAGCTCGGCCGCTGGCGAGTACCTGGCCAAGATGGGCCTGCCCGAGGAGGACTTCAACTCCTACGCCACCCACCGGGGCGACCACCTAACGGCCATGCGCGCCACCTTTGCCAACCCCCAGCTGGTCAACGAGATGGCCGTGGTCGGTGGCCAGGTGCAAAAAGGCTCGCTGGCCCGTATCGAGCCCGAGGGGCAGGTGGTGCGCATGTGGGAGGCGATGGAGACCTATCTGCAGCGCCGCCAGCCGCTGATCATCATTGCCGGTGCCGACTATGGCCAGGGCTCCAGCCGCGACTGGGCCGCCAAGGGCGTGCGCCTGGCGGGGGTGGAGGCAGTGGTGGCCGAGGGCTTTGAGCGTATCCACCGCACCAACCTGATCGGCATGGGCGTGCTGCCTTTGGAGTTCCAGCCCGGCACGACACGCAAGACGCTGCAATTGGACGGTACGGAGACCTATGATGTGGAAGGTGAGCGCACAGCGCGCGCAACGCTGAGCCTGGTGATCTGGCGCCGCAGCGGCCTGGTGGACCGCGTGCCGCTGATCTGCCGCCTCGATACCGGCGAGGAGCTGTCTGTCTACGAGGCGGGCGGCGTGCTGCAGCGCTTTGCGCAGGATTTTCTGGCATCGCGCGCGGCGCAACCGGCCCCGGTGTGAATGCCTAGCTTTTTTCTGAATAACCATGACGAACCTGACCGCCCATCCTCCCCAGATCAAGATCCCCGCCATTTATATGCGGGGCGGCACCAGCAAGGGGGTGTTCTTCCATGTCCCGGATTTGCCGCTGCCCGCGCAGCAGCCTGGGCCGGTGCGCGATGCGATCTTGCTGCGCACCCTGGGCAGCCCCGACCCCTATGGCAAGCAGATCGATGGCCTGGGCAATGCGTCGTCGAGCACCAGCAAGGCGGTGCTGCTGGCCAGGAGCACACGCGCTGACCATGATGTGGACTATCTGTTTGGCCAGGTCGCTATCGACAAGCCCTTGGTGGACTGGAGTGGCAACTGCGGCAACCTCTCGGCCGCCGTCGGCCCTTGCGCGATCGCGATGGGCCTGATCGACCCGGCCCGCATCCCGCAGGACGGCGTTTGCACGGTGCGCATCTGGCAGGCCAATATCGGCAAGACCATCATGGCCCAGGTGCCCGTCTGCAACGGACAGGTGCAGGAGACCGGCGAGTTTGAACTGGACGGTGTGAGCTTTCCCGCTGCCGAGGTACAGCTGGCCTTTATGGACCCGGCCGACGAGGGCGAAGACGGTGGCGCGATGTTCCCCACCGGCCAGCTGGTGGACCAGCTCGATGTGCCAGGGGTGGGCCGCTTTGCCGCGACCTTGATCAATGCGGGCATCCCGACGATCTTTCTCAATGCGCAAGACCTGGGCTACAGCGGCTGCGAGCTGCAGGGCGATATCAATGGCGATGCGCAGGCCTTGGCGCGCCTGGAAGCGATTCGTGCCCATGGCGCGCTGAAGATGGGCCTGATCCAGGACCTGGCCGAGGCCGCGAGCCGCCAGCACACGCCCAAGATTGCCTTTGTGGCGCCGCCCGCCAGCTACACGGCATCGAGCGGCAAGGCGGTGGAGGCGCAGGACCTGGACTTGCTGGTGCGGGCGCTGTCGATGGGCCAGCTGCACCACGCGATGATGGGCACGGCAGCGGTGGCCATTGGCACGGCAGCGGCGGTGCCGGGCACCCTGGTCAACCTGGCTGCCGGTGGCGGCGAGCGCAGCGCGGTGCGCTTTGGCCACCCCTCGGGAACCCTGCGGGTAGGAGCGGAGGCACGCCTGCAGGATGGCCAGTGGGTGGTGACCAAGGCGCTGATGAGCCGCAGCGCACGCATTCTGATGGAAGGCGCCGTGCGGGTGCCGGGCGATTGTTTTTGAACGGGGGACGGTGGAATGGATACCAAGCAACTGCTGAAAGACATGGTGGCGGCACGCCGGGGCGTGCTGGTGCCGGGGGCCTTCAATGCGCTGTCGGCCAAGGTGATCGAGGACCTGGGCTTTGAGGCGATTTATGTGACCGGCGCGGGCGTGACCAATATGTGGCTGGGCCTGCCGGACCAGGGCTTTATGGGCCTCGCTGAGATCGCCGACCACACGGCGCGCATCCGCGACACGGTCAGTGTGCCCTTGCTGGTCGATGCCGATACCGGCTTTGGCAATGCGCTCAATGTCTACCACACGGTGCGCACCCTGGAGCGTGCCGGTGCCGACTGCATCCAGCTCGAAGACCAGGTGGCGCCCAAGCGCTGCGGGCATTTCAACGGCAAGGAGGTGGTCTCCACCGAAGAGGCGGTGAGCAAGATCAAGGCCGCCGTCGATGCCCGGCGCGACCCGAACCTGCTGATCATGGCACGCACCGATGCGGCGGCCACCCATGGTTTTGAGGCGGCGGTGGAGCGGGCCCAGCGCTTTGCCGAAGCCGGGGCCGATATTTTGTTTGTCGAGGCCGTCACCAGCGCCGAAGAGATCCGCGCGCTGCCCAAGCGGCTCGCCACCCCGCAGCTGATGAACATGGTGATTGGCGGCAAGACCCCCATTTTTGATGCCGAGCAACTGGGCGCGCTGGGTTATGGCATCGTGCTCTATGCCAATGCGGCGCTGCAGGGCGCAGTGGCCGGCATGCAAAAGACCTTGACCGTGCTGCGCGATGAGAAGTCGGTGCAGGAGGCGAGTGGCTTGGTGGCCAGCTTTGCCGAGCGCCAGCGCCTGGTGGGCAAGCCCGAATGGGATGCCCTGGAGAAGCGCTTTACTTGAGGGCGATCTTTGGCCGCTGCCACGCGGCGGTCAGCAAATCGTCATGGCGCTGAAATTCACCATTTTCAGTGAGGGGCAAGGGCCTGGGCTTGCGGAATAATTGCAGCACTTGGAATATGAACGGATCCCATGCCCACCCAGATGCTCACCGCCGATCTCGCACTGCCCGCACCCGTATTGGTGGTGGAGGACAACCCGCTGGTGCGCAACCGGCTGCAGGGCCTGCTGCAGCAGCTGGGCTACAGCAGCGATGCGCTGGTGATGGCCGGGTCGCTCGCCGAGGCACGCGCTTACCTGGCGGGCGAGACACACACGGTATCGCTGGTGCTGGTGGACCTGGGCCTGCCCGATGGCAGTGGTATCGAGCTGATCGAGGAGCTCCATGCCCAGGCCCCCAACCTGCCGATGCTGGTGGTGTCGGCCTGGAGCACGCAGGAGATGATCTGGGCGGCCTTGCGCGCAGGCGCCGTGGGCTATGTGCTCAAGGAGCGTGACGACATGGAGATGGCCATGGCCTTGCGCAGCGTACTGCGCGGCGGCGCGCCCATCGACCCCTTTATTGCGCGGCGCATCATTGAGGAGCTGCCGCTGCAAGCCCCGCCAGCCGTGCAGGCTGCCGACGACCCGGGCTTGAGCGCCCGCGAGCACACCATCTTGCACCTGGTGGTCGAGGGCCTGAGCAACCGCGAGATTGCCGAGCGCCTGTTTTTGTCGCGCTACACGGTCGAGTCGCATATCAAGAATGTCTACCGCAAGCTGTCGGTGTCCTCGCGCACCCAGGCCGCGCAGGAAGCGCGCCGGCGCCGTCTGGTGGATTGAGCCGCCCAGCGCTCAGCCCTTTCTCGCTTCCCCGTAACCGCCCGCCCATCCGATCTGGAGTGATTGACCGTGCCCCACACTTTTTTTGATGCGCCTTTGCTGATTCGAGACGGTATCGGCACCTGGGTCGATACGCAGGAGAAGCCCTATGTCTGCAATATCGATGGCATGCCCACATTCAAGGATAAGCTTCCTGCCGGGGTGAAGGAGCTGCAGCCTGTGGCCGGCACTCCGGTGGCCGGCAATCCGGTGGCCGGCAATCCGGTGGCCGGCACTCCGATGGCCGGTTCCCTCCAGCCCTCTTGGGGTCGCGGCTACCAGGTCAGTGGCACGCATCGCTTGCCGCCGACAACATTTGGTGAGGAGACCAAGATGGAGTTCGTCGCCACCGAGGTGGTGTACGAGCCGCTGTGGGCCACGCGCGAGGCCGCTGCTGCCTTTGGCATCACCTTGATCGAGCCGGGCCAGGGGCTGCGCATGCAAAGCCCGATCCGCCATCTGGAGAACACGCCGTTCGAGTACGGTATGTTTGCCGGCCAGCAGTGTCCGTATCTGGACGAGGAGCACCGCAACCAGTTGCAGCCCACGGTATGTACCGACTTGGAGCACCATGATTTCCCGCATGTGTTCTCCTCGGTAGATCCCCAGCTGCCGCTGGTGATTTCGGTAGGGCGTTATTGGCCGCAGCGGGATAGAATCTTTCTCGCCGATCTTTGGGTGCCCCGGGGCATGGCCTTGTACATGCCGCCCAGGCCCAAAATCCCGAATGCGGCCTATATCGATCTGCACGGCAACCGCAATTCAGCCCTGGCCTGTTGGCGGGGTGGCACACAAAGAAGTGTGCAGACCCTGACCTTGCTGCCCAAAGACAGCGGGTACTTCTACTGGTTCTGGAATGCGTTGCCGACGGTTCATCCCTTGTTGACGCAACCCTGACACCCCTATGCTCGATACGCAGCCCCGTCTACGCACCCTGGAGCCCGACACCGACAACGGCCTCTACCAAACGCTGCTGGAGTCCACGTTGGCGATTCCGTTCCGCATCGATTGGGCGAGCAAAAAGTACACCTATGTGGGGCCACAGATCGAGGCGCTGCTGGGCTGGAGCCAGGACAGCTGGCAGACGGTGAACGACTGGGCCGAGCGTATCCACCCGGACGAGCGCGACACAACGGTCAACCGCTGCGTGGGGCTGTGCCTGGCGGGCGTGGACCACGAGGCCGAGTACCGCGCACTGACCAGCGAAGGCAGCTTTGTCTGGGTGCGCGAGGTGGTGCATGTGCTGTGCGATGCGCAGGGCGAGACCACGGGCCTGATCGGTTTTACCTTCGACATCACCGAGCAGAAGAAGGCCGAACAACTCAAGGCCGAGCTCGATGCACAAAAGCTGTCGAATGCGCGCCTGCAGGAGCGCCTGGCCCTGACCCATGACCTGCACGATGGGCTCGGCGGTTCCCTGGTGCACATGATTGCTGCCGTGGAGCAGGGCGGCGGTGGCAGCCTGACGCGGCCCCAGGTGCTGTCCATGCTCAAGCACATTCGCGATGACCTGCGCCAGACGATCGACAGCAACTCCTCCGCCCAGGTGCGCGTGCCCGCGTCGCCGCAGGAGTGGCTGGCCCCGCTGCGCCACCGCTTTGCCAATCTGTTCGATGCGCTCGACATCCGCTGCGACTGGCAGTTTGCGCCCGCCTGGCGCACACCGCCTGACGCGCTGCAGTACCTGGCGATGACGCGCCTCGTCGAGGAGGGCCTCACCAATGTCATCAAGCACAGCCAGGCGCGCCAGGTGCGCCTGTCCTTTCTGCAGCCCGAGGCCGATACGCTGGTGCTGGAGATCGAAGACGATGGCGTGGGCTTTGATGCCGCTGCGGTGGAGGCCTCGGGCCTGGGCATCGGCATGCGCTCGATGGCCGTGCGTATCGGCCGCGTGGGCGGCGTGCTGGAGATCGATTCCGAGCCGGGGCGCACCCTGCTGACGGCTCGGCTGGCCTTGCGCCAGTCCTGACCACCAGGCGCGCAGCACCGCAGGGCCGACCACCACGGCCCTTTTTCTTTTTCAAGCGAGCGTTACTTCTAATAACTAGGGTCAACCCGAATTCGTTTATATTGTTCAGCGGTGACTGAACAATACGAATGAAGGACGGTGGCTGTGACCCAGCAGGACAAGGCGAAGGCGGCCTCGGCGGCCAAGAAGGCGCATGAGGCGCTTGCGGCGCGCGAGCTGTTTATCGAGCGCAATGCGATCCAGGCGGAGACCAGTGGCCTGCCCCGGATTGCCGGGCGCCTCATCGGCATCTTTTTGCTCGATGGCGGGCCCATCAGCTTTGCCGAACTGGCTGAGCGCATGCAGGCCAGCCGCGCCAGCGTGAGCACAAATACCCGCTTGCTCGAACGCCTGGGCATCATCGAGCGGGTGGCGATGCGCGGCGAGCGCCAGGACTTTTTCAGCCTGCGCGCCAACCCCTTCTTGATCGTGCTGGAGCAGAGCATTGCCGATTGCCGGCGCTTTACGGCCTATGTGGATGAGCTGCTGACGGGCAGCCCGCTGCCCGCTGACGCCACTGCGCGCCTCAAGCAGGCGCAGGATTTCCATGCGGTAACGGCCCAGACCTTGCAGGAGCTGCTGGCCAAGTTGGCCGAGCGGCAAAAGCAGGCGGCGGCGCAACCGGTGCCGGTCCGGCGATCGGCACGTGCCGAGCGGACAGCAGCCGCTGCTACAACCACGCCCCAAGCGCCTAAAGCGCCCAAAGCACCTAAAGTGCGCCAAGCTCGCGCGCCGTCATCCAGCCGCCAAGCACCAGACTGAGTACCCGAGCCATGAAATACGTTCTATGGGCGGCCGCGCCGCTGTGCCTGGCGGCTTTGTCGGGTTGCTCGTCGGTGCCGGATGCGCGTGCGCCGGCGCCGGTGGTGGCGTCGCAGTTTTCGGTGGTGCCTGCGTCTACGGACTCCCAGCCAGCGCAGGCGGCGCCCCAGCTCGATACCTGGTGGACCCTGTTCGAGCAGCCCCAGCTCAACCGCCTGGTGGACCAGGCCTTGGCGGCCAGCACCGAGGCGCGGATGGCGCTGGCGCGGGTGCGCGAGGCCAGGGCGCTGC
>NZ_APCR01000007.1:0-5735 GCF_000410635.1 Comamonas sp. B-9 | reverse complement strand
GTACTGGCCAGCTGGCCCACGATCTGCTGCACCAGCGGGTCGTCCTTGGGCAGGGCCGCCGCGCCATGGCTGAACACGCGGCGGCGCGCCTGCACATAGGCCAGGGTGTCGCGGCTCAGCGCGCGGGCAATGCCCGCCAGGCTCGCCAGGTGGAAGAGCTGCGCAAAGGCCACGATGGGCGAAGGCTCGCCGGAGCGGAACTGCAGTACCGCATGCGCGGGCACCGGCACATCGCGCAGCACCGTGGTGCCCGATCCGGTCAACCGCTGGCCAAAGCCGCGCCAGTCATCGAGCCGCTCCACACCAGCCGCATCGCCCGCCACCAGCGCATGCACTGTCTGGTCGGGCTGACCCGGCACCACCGCGCGCGCCAGCACGCTGATCCAGTCCGCATACAAGCTGCCGGTGCTGTAGAACTTCTGGCCATGGAGCCGCCACTGGCCAGGCACTGCCCCGTCAGGCACCAAGGTGGTCTGCAGGCTGCCCACGGCTCCCTCGCCCACCTCGGTGGTGGCATTGCCAAAGGTGGCGCCCTGGGCCACCAAGGGCAGCCAGTGGCGCTGCGCCTCGGCCGTGCCTTGGTAGAGCACGCGGTCCACAAACAGAAAATGCGGCCGCAGGATCTGGGTCAGGTTGGGGTCGGCCTCGGCCAGATCGACCAGCAAGGCCACCAGCTGCTCCAGCGACGCGCCACTGCCGCCCAGGCTTGGAGGCAGGCGCAAGGCCGTAAAGCCGCTCTCGCGCAGCCATTGCAGCGGCGCATGGGCGAGAGTGCGGCTGTGCTCGCGCTCGGCAGCACCTTCGGCAATGCGCGCAAACACCGGCGCAAAGCGCTGCTGCAGATCGGCCAGGCTCGGGGCCTTGGCATCAGCAACTTCGGGCACTGGGCGTGTCAGTGTGGCCTCGGTCATGGCGCGGCCTTCGCGGCGTTCTTCCAGGGCAGCGAGTACAGCTTGGCGTCATCGGCAAACGAGGCGCTGATCTGCTTGGCCACCGCGGGCGACGCCTGGTAGAGCTGCACAAACTGCGCAATGCGCGGGTCCTGCTTGCGGTCGCTGCGGGCCACAAAGCGGATCGCGTAGTACAGGTCATCGACGGTGGAGTACAGCAGCGCACGGCTGGCCAGCTCGCGCTGGCTGGCGTTGACCAGATGGGCCGGGTAGCCCTGGGCGAGGGCCACATCGTCAAGCGCCCGCACCAGCTGCGGGCCCTCCACCTCCAGCAGCTTGAGCTTGCGCGGGTTGCCGACGATGTCGTTGACGCTGGCCTTGGCGCCCACGCCGGGGCGCAGGCTGATGAGCCCGGCCGTTTGCAGCAGCAGCAAGCCCCGGGCCTGGTTGACCGGGTCATTGGCCACCCCTACCGAGGAGCCAGCCGGGATATCGGCCAGAGACGCATACTTTTTCGAATACAGGCCGATATTGGGCAGCAGGCCCACACCCACGCTTTCGATCTTGTAGCCCCGGTCGCGGATCGCATTGTCCAAAAAAGCCTGGTGCTGGAAGTAGTTGATATCGATATCGCCGGCATCCAGTGCAGTGTTGGGCGTGGTCCAGTCGGTGAACTCGATCACCTGCACCTCCAGCCCAGCCTGGCGCGCCTCCTTGGCGGCGACCTGGACCGAGTCGGCCAGCGAGCCGGGCGTGACCCCGATCTTCAGCGGAGCGGCCACGGCGGTAGCCATAACGGCACCGGCGCCCAGCGCCAGCAGGTATTTTTTCAGCGCAAACATCGTCATCGTCTTTCCTTGGGTGGGTGGGTGGCTGGCTTATTTCAGCCAGGGCAGGCTGTAGAAGCGGCTTTCATTGGCGTACGAGGCATGGATCTGCTGGCGCACCGCCTGGGATTGCTGGTAGATATCGATGAACTGGCGCACCCGCGCGTCCTTCACGTTGTCGGCCCGGGTGACAAAGTGGATGGCCCAGAAGGCATCCGTGCCGACGCTGTAGTACAGGCCCTGGCGCGCAGTCTCCAGCTGGCCCGCCTGCAGCAGGCCACCCAGGCTCACCACGGTGATGTCTGCATCATCCAGCGCCCGCGCCAGCTGGGGGCCGGCCACTTCGATGAACTTGAGCTTCTTGGGATTGCTGGCGATGTCGTCGATCTGGGCCAGCTGCGGCGCATTGGCGCGCAGGGTCACCAGGCCCGCATCGCGCAAGGTGGCAATGGCACGCGCCTGGTTGGAGGTGTCATTGGCCAGCGCCACGCTGGCGCCGGTGGGCAGGCTCGCCAGGCTTTTGTAGCGCTTGGAGAAGATGCCGATATTGCCGCGTGAGCCGACGGCCACCGCGCGCAGATCCTGGCGGTTTTCGCGGTTGAAGGTATCGAGAAAGGCCTGGTGCTGGTAGTAGTTCAGGTCCAGATCGCGGTTGACCAGCGCGGTATTGGGCAGGGTCCAGTCGGTGAACTCGACGATCTGCACATCCAGCCCCTGGGCCTTGGCCTCGCGCGCTGCAATCTGGGCCGAATCGGCCAGCGAGCCGGGTGTGACGCCGACGCGCAGTGGCTGGGCCTGGGCGGCGCCCAGGGTGGCAAGCGACAGCAACAGGGCTGTCAAAGCGGGGAAAAACTTCATGGCTGCTTTCAAAAAATCTCGGTGCTTAGAGCCGGTAACACGACCCAGCAAACCGAAGGTTTGCGGTTGAGACTAGGCGTCCCCGACTAGGCGTCAAGCCGCAGGCAGTACAGTAGTACGCCAAGGCAGGGCGCGGCCGGCGAGGCAACGACGTATCAAGGGTTGTGCTAGCGGCTCTTATCGCCGCTGCTGCGCGCCGGGGTGGTTGGCGGGTAGTCCATCGCCACGACCAAACAGCTTGTGGCGCAGGCTGCCTTCTTCGTAGCGCGTGCGGTAACGGCCCCGGTTTTGCAGCTCGGGCACGGCCAGGCTGGCAAAGTCCTCCCAGGTCTCGGGCACGACGATGCGGGTCAGGTTGAAGCCATCGATCTCGCCGACATCGATCCAGCGCTCCAGCGCATCGGCCACCTGCTGCGGGTCGCCGACGATGGTGTTGTAGCGGCTGCCCAGGCTGAACTGTTCGAGCAGCTTGCGCCGCGTGGTCAGGCCCTGCTGCTGGGCGGCCTGCACAGCCGACTGGATGGCATTGCCCTGGCCGTAGACGATGGGCTCGTCGAGGTCGTACTGCGCAAAGTCCACGCCGGTGCTGGCGGCGAAGTGCGCCAGGCCGCCTTCGGCACTGGCATAGGCCAGGTAGTCGGCGTATTTCTCCTCGGCCTCGGCCTGGGTGGGCGCCACCACCACGGCAGCGCCTACATAGATCTTGATGTCATCGGGCCTGCGCCCAGCGGCCACGGCGGCGGCACGCAGCTTGCGCGAGGCATCCCTGGCCGCCTCCGGCGTGCGCGCACCGATAAAGATGCCCTCGCCATGCTGGCCGGCAAACTGCAGCCCGCGCTGCGAGGTGCCGGCCTGGAACAGCACCGGCGTGCGCTGCGGCGATGGTGCGCTCATGTGGATCGCATTGGCGCGGTAGAACGGGCCGTCATGCACAACGGGATGCACCTTGCCCGGCAGCGTGTGGATACGGCGCGCCTTGTCAGCGATCACGGCGCCGTCTTCCCAGCTGCCTTCCCAGAACTTGTAGGCCAGCGCCAGAAAGTCATCGGCGCGGTCGTAGCGGCTGTCATGGTCGGCCAGGCCGTCCTGGCCCAGGCCGCGCGCGCCGCTGTCCACATAGCCGGTGACGATGTTCCAGCCGATGCGGCCATTGCTCAGCTGGTCCAGGGTGGTCACATCGCGGGCAAAGGTGTAGGGCTGGTGCGCGTTGACGGTGGCCGTCAACCCAAAGCCCAGGTGCTCCGTGACCGCCGCCATGGCTGACACCAGCAGCCAGGGGTTGTTCACCGGCAGCTGGATCGCTTCGCGCAGGGTCAGGTCCACGCCACGCTGGTAGACGTCGTAGTAGCCCACCACGTCGGCGATAAAGATGCCGTCGAACAGGCCGCGTTCCAGCAGCTTGGCGATATCGGTCCAGTACTTGAGCGTGTGGTACTGGGTGGACTGGTCGCGCGGATGCGTCCACAGGCCGTGGTGGATATGTCCGACGCAGTTCATGTTGAACGCGTTGACATGCATGATTTTTTTGTCAGTCATAGCCAGTGCGGGTGAGCGCAATCAGTGAATGCCAGGGGGTATCGCAGCCGATCACCACGAAGGGATGACCACGCCATTGAAGGCCTGCTGGATATAGCTGCGCACCTCGTCGGTGCGGTAGGCCGCTACCAGCTGCGGCACCCAGGGGGCGTTGCGGTTTTTCTCCTGCACCGCAATCAGGCAGACATAGGGGCTGTCGCCGCCCTCGACCAGCAGCGAATCCTTCGTGGGGTTGAGCCCCGCCTTGTAGGCATAGTCGGCATTGATCGCGGCCAGCTCCACATCGTCCATCGCGCGCACCAGCATCGGCGACTCCAGCTCGACAAAGCGCAGCTTGCGCGGGTTGTCGGTGATGTCCTGGGTCGAGGCAAACACGCCCTTGATCGGGTCAATGCCGGGCTTGAGCTTGATGAGGCCGCCCTTCTCCAACAGCAGCAGCACGCGCCCGCCATTGGCCGGGTCATTGGGCAGCGCAATCTGCGCGCCCACCGGCACGTCTTCGAGCCGCTTGTAGCGCTTGGAGAACAGCGCAATCGGGCCCACCCAGGTGCGGCCAAAGCCCACCAGCTTGTAGCCGCGTGCACGGATCGCCGCCTGCAGGAACGGGCCATGCTGGAAGCTGTTGGCGTCCAGGTCACCTGCATCCAGCGCGGCATTGGGCATCACATAGTCGCTGAAGGACACGATCTCGATCTTGAGACCATAGTCACGCTCGGCCACCTTCTTGACGGCCTCGAACACCTGCTCATGCGGGCCCGAGGTGACCCCCACTTTCAGCACCTTGGTCGTTACCGGCACTGCGGCCTGCGCCGTGCTGCGCCAGGCCCCGGTGGCCAGCGCGGCGCCAGCCGCCAGCGAGGTAGATAGAAAACGCCGGCGTTGGCCTGGCAGCGGAGAAGAAGGGTTCTGAGACATGGAGAGTTCCTGGGTGGCGATCAGGCCAAGGCCTGGGCATATGGAGTCGAGAGAGATGGCGATGCCTGGGCACCACCGACTTGGACGAACTGGCGAAACTGCTGGGCATGGTGGTGGGCTGGGAGGCGGTCGCCCTGGCCAAACAGCTTGTGGCGCATGCTGCCGGGCGCGTAAGCGCTCTTGTGCAGGCCCCGGGATTGCAGCTCGGGCACGACCAGGTCGATAAAGTCGCCAAAGCATTCGGGCACGACAGTGCGGGCGAGGTTGAAGCCATCGACACCGGCCTCTTCGACCCAGGACTGCATCTCGTCGGCAATCTGCTGGGCATCGCCGACGACGGTGACGTAGCGCCCGCCCAAGGCCAGCTCATCGAGCAGGTCGCCCAGGCGGTAGTCCTCACGGCCATTGGCCAGGCGCTTGATCGAGTTCTCGATGCCATTGCTGCGGTGCTGCTGCAGCAGTGGCGTGTCGCGCTGGTAGGTGGAGAAATCAATGCCGGCCGTGGCAGACAAATGCGCCAGCGCGGCCTCGGGGCTGGCATAGCGGCAGTACTCTTCGTACTTCTCTTGGGCCTGGCGCGTGGTGGCGCCCACCACCGGGGTCATGCCCACCAGCACCTTGATGTCGCCGGGCTGGCGGCCGGCGCGCACGGCCTCTGCCCGCAGCTGGCGCACCAGCGCGGCGGTGGCCGCCTTGTCCTGGATGGCCA
>NZ_APCR01000006.1:0-2522 GCF_000410635.1 Comamonas sp. B-9 | reverse complement strand
GCAGCAAGCGGGCGCACAGGTGCGCCGCTGAGCACCCGGCCGACGTCCACCATGGCTCCGTCCAGCCGCCGCATCATCATCACCCGCCCGCAGCCCGAGGCGGACGACTGGGTCGCCCAGCTGCGCCAGCGCGGGCTGCGGGCCGATGCGCTGCCACTGATCGATATTGTTCCAGCCGACAGCCCCGCCCACCACACGGCGCGGCAGCAGGTGCGCCAGCATTGGCAGCGCTATGGCGCGCTGATGCTGGTCAGCACCAATGCGGCCCGCTTTTTTCTGGACCCGGCCCTCGTGCAGGCGCTGGCCCAGCAGCAGCGCAGTGCGCCCCATACCCGGCTGTGGTGCCCGGGCCCGGGCACGGCACGCGCAGCCCAGACCCTGGGCGTGCCCATCGATTTGATCGACCAACCTGCCACCGATGCCCCGCAGTTCGACTCCGAATCGCTGTGGACCGAGGTCGGTGCCCAGGCTGCAGCGATGGCGGCATCGGGCCAGCGCGTGCTGGTGGTGCGCGGCGCCAGCGCCGGCAGCGCGATCGACCAGTTGGTGTCCGGCTCAGGCCGTGAATGGCTGGCGCGCCAGTTGCAAGCGGCCGGCGTGGGCGTGGATTTTGTCGGTGTCTACGAGCGCCGTGCACCCGCCTGGACGCCAGCGCAACTGGCGTTGGCAGCGCAGGCGCTGACCGATGGCAGCATCTGGCTGTTCAGCAGCTCCGAGGCGGTGATGCATTTAAGCAACAGATTCAGTGCCGCCGCATTGGCGCCTGCCCAGGCGCTCAGCACCCATGCACGCATCGCGCAGGCGACCCGCGCGGCAGGATTTGTCCACATTCAGCAGTGCCGGCCTTCGCTGGAAGACGTGGTGGCGTCGTTAGAATCTGCCCTATGACGCTGCCCGAGCACGCACCGAACCCCACGTCCCCCCACCCGGCCACTGCCTCCCACCAGGCCCACCCTGTGGGCAGCCGCATGCCGCAAGCCTGGGTCTGGACGTCGCTGGCGCTGGGCATTGCCGCCACCATTGCGATCATCAGCGCGGCCATGCTTTGGCAGCGGCTCAACAACATCCAGCAGCAGCTGGCGCTGCAAAGCGCCGACTCGCGCGGCCAGGCCGTGGAAGCGCGCACCCTCGCCCGCCAGGCCGAAGATGTCTCGCGCGACACCGCCTCGCGCATGTCGGTGATGGAGGCCCGCGTGGGTGAAGTCGCGCTGCAACGCGGCCAGCTCGAAGAGCTGGTGCAAAGCCTCTCGCGCAACCGCGATGACACCATGGTCGGCGATATCGAAAGCGCCGTGCGCTTTGCGATGCAGCAAAGCCAGCTGAGCGGCAGCCCCGACCCGCTGGTCAGCGCCCTCAAGATTGCACAGCAGCGCGTGACCGTCTCGGCCCAGCCGCGCCTGGCGCCGCTGCAACGCGCCATTGCCCGCGATCTGGACCGCATCGCCGCGAGCAAATCGCTGGACACCGCCGGCCTGCTGGCCCGCATGGATGACCTGCTGCGCCAGATCGATGATCTGCCGCTGCAAAACGATGTGCTCGACAAAAACGCCCGCCGCACGGCACCCGCCCGCAACCGGGGCAACCAGTCCGCCGCACCGGCCGCAGCGAGCGCCCCTGCCGAGGCCGCAACGGACGACAGTGCCAGCCCCAGCTGGTGGCTGTCGGCGCTGTCCACCGCCTGGGGCGTGGTGCATGAGGAGGCCCGCAGCCTCGTGCGCGTGCGCCGCATCGACTACCCCGATGCAGTGCTGCTCTCGCCCACGCAGGCATTTTTTGTGCGCGAGAACCTCAAGCTGCGCATCCTGAACGCCCGCATGGCCTTGCTGGGCCGCCAGATGAATGCCTCGCGCAATGACCTGGCTGCTGCGGCTGACGCCGTGCACAAGTATTTCGATATCTCCTCGCGCCGAGGCCAGCAGGCCGCCCAGCAGCTCAACCAGCTGCAGCAGGCCATGCAGGATGTGGAAGTGCCACGCGCCAATGACACCCTGGCCGCATTGGCCACGGCGGCGGCAGGACGTTAAGCGATGAGAGCCGCACTTTGGTTGATCGGTCTGTTTGCCGTGGCCGTGGCCGCCGCGCTGTTTGCCGGCAGCAACCAGGGCAGCGTGACCCTGCACTGGCCGCCCTACCGCATCGATTTCTCGCTGAACATGGTGGTCGTGCTGCTGCTGCTGGCCTTTGTGCTGGTCTACGGCGCGCTGCGCGGCGTCAGCGCCATGTTCGAGCTGCCGCGCCAGGCCAAGCGCTGGCGCATCCAGCAAAAAGAGCGCGCCATGCATGGCGCAGCGCTGGATGCCGTGACCCAGCTGCAAGCAGGCCGCTTTGTGCGCGCCCGCAAGGCAGCGCTGTCGGCACTGGCCCAGGAGCAGGCCTTGCAGGACAGCGGCGCCGCCATCCCCAACGGCCTGCAGCTGCGCGTGCTGGGCCATGTGCTGGCCGCCGAGAGCTCGCATGCGCTGCAGGACCAGGCCCAGCGCGACCAGCACTGGGAGCTGGCGATGCAGGAAGCGGCCACGCCC
>NZ_APCR01000527.1:0-32773 GCF_000410635.1 Comamonas sp. B-9 | reverse complement strand
CAGGGCCAGCTGCAGCTGCGCGAGCCGCGCGGCACGGTCTGGAACGGCTCGGCCCAGTGGGTGTTTACCGGCGGCCAGGCCAGCCGCGACCAGATGGCCCTGCCCGGCCGGGTGGACTGGGCACTGCGCCCCAGCCTGCGCGGCCTCAATATGCGCTGGAATGCCAGCTGCTGCATGGCCACGCCCATGCCCATCCGCATCCAGCCCCACTGGGGCGGCGCCAAGGTGCAGCTGGGCGCCCATGAAAGCCGCTGGCCGGCATCGCTGCTGGTGGGCCTGGGCACGCCCTGGAACACCATCCAGCCCCAGGGCCAGCTGCTGCTCAAGACCCGTGAGCTGTCGCTGGCACTCAACGCCGGGCGTCTGCAGGTCGAGGGCGGCGCCGATCTTGATGTGATGGCGGTGACCTCGCGCCTGTCCACGATACAGCCGCTGGGCAGCTACCGCCTGCAACTGCAAGGCGGTGACAGCACCAGCTTGCAGCTGTCTACCTTGGACGGCGCGCTCCAGCTCAAAGGCCAGGGCCAATGGGTGGGCCAGCGCCTGCGTTTTCAGGGAGAAGCCTGGGCTGCCGAAGGGCGCGAGGCGGCTCTTGCGAATCTATTGACTATGATTGGGCAGCGCAGCGGAAGCCGCGTGCTGCTCTCGGTTGGCTGAACATATGATGCAATACCACTCTCCCATTTATCGATTTGCGCTGCACTCCATCGCAGCGAGCGTCCTTCTAATGGGCGGCAACGGCGCGGCGCTGGCGCAGACAGCCATCAACACCGGCACGGCCAGCATTCGCCCCGGCGAGCCGGTGACGCTGAACTTCGCCAACGCCGACATCGAGTCGATTGCGCGCACCATGGCCACCATCACTGGCAAGAGCGTGGTGGTCGATCCGCGCATCAAGGGCACGATGAACCTCGTGACCGACCGGCCCGTCTCGCCCCAGGCCGCGTTCGAGCAGTTCCTGGCAGCGCTGCGCCTGCAGAACTACACCGTGGTCGAGGCCGCAGGCCTGTACAAGGTGGTGCCCGAGGCCGATGCAAAGCTGCAAGGCGGCACGGTGCGCATCACCCAGGGCGGCGCGGGCGGCCAGGTGCCCGGTGGCGGCCAGATCGTCACCCAGATCTTCAAGCTCAACTTCGAGAGCGCCAACAACCTGGTGCCGGTGCTGCGTCCGCTGATCAGCCCCAACAACACCATCAATGTGAACCCGGGCAACAACTCCCTGGTCATCACCGACTACGCCGACAACCTGCAACGCCTCTCGCGCATCATCGCGTCGATGGATGTGGCCAACGCCAGCGATGTCGAAGTGGTGCAGCTCGAGCACGCGGTCGCCACCGACATCGTGCCCATGCTGCAGCGCCTGCTGGAAGGCGGCCAGACCGTGTCTGCCAGTGGCAGCGCCACTGCCGGTGCAGCCCCCGGCGCCGCGCAGACCGACAATGCCTACCGCACCTCGGTGCTGGCCGACCCGCGCACCAACAGCATCTTGCTGCGCGCGGCCAACCCGGCACGCCTGTCGCAGGCCAAGATGCTGATCGGCAAGCTCGACAGCCCCAGCCGTGGCGGCAATGCCTCGGGCAACATCCATGTGGTCTACCTGCGCAATGCCGATGCCACCGCGCTGGCCACCACCTTGCGCGCGGCGCTCGCCGGCCAGGACGGCAACAGCGCCAGCCCCGCCACCAACCTGTCGAGCAGCGGCAGCAGCGGGGGCCTGAGCACAAACACGCGCAGCGGCAGCACCTCGCTCAGCGGCAGCACCAGCGGCACCCTGGGCAACAGTGCCAGCAGCAGCAGTGCGGGCGGCCTGGGCTCGGGCGCGCGCCTGGGCACCGGCACCTCGCTGGGCACCTCGGGGGAGAGCGGCAGCGCCACCGGCGGCATCATCCAGGCCGACACGGCCACCAACTCGCTGATCATCACGGCGCCCGAGCCGCTGTACCGCCAGATCCGCTCGGTCATCGACCAGCTCGACAGCCGCCGCGCCCAGGTGCTGGTCGAGAGCCTGATCGTCGAAGTCAGCGCCGAGAAGGCCGCGCAGTTTGGCGTGCAGTGGCAAAGCCTGCTGGGCCAGGGCAACAATGTCGTCGGCGTCATCGGCAACAACTTCACCGTGGGCGGTGCCAACCTGTTCAACCTGGCCGCCGGCATTGCCAACAACACCTACAGCACCCTGCCCAGCGCCGGCATGAACGCCGGCATCGCCTTCAAGCACAACGGCGAATATGTGCTGGGCGCGCTGGCCAACCTGCTGCAGTCCAACGCCGACGGCAATGTGCTGGCCACCCCCAACCTGCTGACCCTGGACAACCAGGAAGCGCAGATCCTGGTCGGCCAGAATGTGCCCTTTGTCACCGGCTCCTACGCCAACAGCACCGGAAGCAGCACCGTCAACCCCTTCACCACGGTGGAGCGCAAGGACGTGGGCCTGACCCTGCGCGTGCGCCCGCAGATCAATGCCAATGGCACCGTCAAGCTGACGATCTACCAGGAGACGTCTGACGTGCTCGCCGGCACGACCACCAATGCCAACGGCCCCACCACCAACAAGCGCTCGATCGAATCGACCGTGCTGGTGGACGATGGCTCGGTCATCGTCATTGGCGGCCTGCTGCAGGACCAGTACTCCGGTTCGGTGCAGAAGGTGCCTTACCTGGGCGATATCCCCGGCATTGGCGCGCTGTTCCGCAGCGACACCCGCTCGCGCAAGAAGACCAACCTGATGGTCTTCCTGCGCCCCGTGGTGATGCGCGATGCCGCCGCCACCCAGCAGGTGAGCATGGACCGCTACGAGCTGATGCGCGGCGCGCAGATTGCCGCCCAGCCCGAGCAAAGCACGCGCGTGCCGATCAATGAGTCGTCGATCATCACGCCGCTGGCCCAGCAGACCTCCGGCCTGCCGCTGGGCGCGTCCGAGACGCCGGTGATCGAATCGCGCCCCCTGACCGTGACGCCGCAAGGCATGCGCTTCGAGCCCTGATAGCGCCCACAGAGACCCGAAGCCATGCGCCACCCCCTGCCCTATGCCTTTGCGCGCAGCAGCCAGCTGCTGCTCGAAGAAGATGCCGGCCAGCACCTGCTGTGGCACGGCGCCCAGCCCCAGGGCTCGGCGCTGTCCGAGGTGCTGCGCAAGTACCCCGTGCAGCACCTGGCCCAGCTGGGCGATGCCGAGCTGGCCCAGCGCATCAGTGCCGCCTACTCGCACAGCGAATCGAATGCCGCCACCGTGATCAGCGAGGTGGAAGAAGGCACCGACCTCTCGCGCATGATGCAGGACATCCCCGCCGTCGAGGACTTGCTCGAGTCGGCCGGCGACGCGCCCATCATCCGCATGCTCAACGCCCTGCTCACCCAGGCGGCGCGCGACGGTGCCTCGGACATCCACATCGAGCCCTATGAGCGCCATTCCAGCGTGCGCTTTCGCATCGATGGCTCGCTGCGCGAAGTGGTGCAACCCCACCGCGCCTTGCATGCGGCGCTGATCTCGCGCCTCAAGATCATGGCCGATCTGGACATCTCGGAAAAACGCCTGCCCCAGGACGGCCGCATCAGCCTGCGCCTGGGCACCCGCGCCATCGATGTGCGCGTCTCCACCCTGCCCAGCGCCCATGGCGAGCGCGCCGTGCTGCGTCTGCTCGACAAGAGCGAATCCAAGCTCAGCCTGGGCTCGGTCGGCATGCAGGGCGAGACCCTGCGGCGCTTTGAAAAACTGGTGGCCCAGCCGCACGGCATTGTGCTGGTGACCGGCCCCACCGGCTCGGGCAAGACCACCACCTTGTATGCGGCACTGAGCGGGCTCGATGCCAGCCAGGGCAACATCATGACGGTGGAAGACCCGATCGAATATGAGCTGTCGGGCATCGGCCAGACCCAGGTCAACCCCAAGATCGACCTGACCTTTGCCAAGGCCTTGCGCGCCATCCTGCGCCAGGATCCGGACATCATCATGATTGGTGAAATCCGCGACTTCGAGACCGCGCAGATCGCCATCCAGGCCTCGCTCACCGGTCACTTGGTGCTCGCCACCCTGCACACCAACGATGCGACCAGCGCCATCACCCGCCTGACCGACATGGGCGTCGAGCCCTTCCTGCTGTCCTCGTCGCTGCTGGGCGTGCTGGCCCAGCGCCTGGTGCGCCGCATCGACGACAGCGACCCGAGCGGCTACCGGGGCCGCACCGGCATCTTCGAGCTGCTGGTGGTGGACGAGGCCATCCGCGCCCAGATCCACGCCCAGGCGCCGGAGACCGAAATCCGCAACCAGGCGATGGCCGCCGGCATGCACCTGATGCGCGAGGACGGCGAGCGCCTGGTGCGCGAAGGCATCACCAGCGCAGAAGAAGTTGTGCGCGTCACGCGCGATTGACAACGAATCCCCCAATACCCTGGCGGCGCCGCCCGCGCCAACGGGTATTGGCGATTTGACACAATCGCCCCATGTTGGAATCGCTCAATACCCTCGTCGCGCCCTACGGCGGCATGTTGTTTCTCTGGCTCACCGTGCTGGCCATCGCCAGCCTGGCAGCGCTGCGCCATTTTCAGCCGCGCATGTCCACCGCGCAGCTGCGCCGGTTGATGCGCATCGCCGGCCTGATGGCGCTGGTGATCTCCTGGTTTGCGATGCAGCAAGGCGAGCGCTACCTGGCGACGGCGCTGCTGGTGCTGCTCTGGGGAATTCTGGTGGGCATCAGCTGCGCGCGAGCGATTCGGCAGCGCTGAATTCAAGCGCCTTGCGCACGGCGGCGGTCTGCCAAAAACCAGGCTCCGGCCTCCACATTTGACCCATAACCACAGTCAGCAAAGGATATTTGCCTAGGCAAGAATGTCCGCATGACTGAGACAAAAACACCCCCCGCGCTTTCGATGTTGGACCTGGTGGCTGTGCGCGAAGGCGGCACCGTTGCCCAGGCTTTGCAACTGGCCGTGCGCACGGCGCAGCATGTCGAGTCGCTCGGCTTTACGCGCTACTGGATGGCCGAACACCACAATATGCCGGGCATTGCCAGCTCGTCCACGGCCGTGCTGATTGGCCATGTGGCGGGCGCCACCCAGCACATCCGTGTGGGCTCGGGCGGCATCATGCTGCCCAACCATGCACCCTTGGTGGTGGCCGAGGCCTTTGGCACCTTGGCCGAGCTCTACCCGGGCCGTATCGACCTGGGCCTGGGCCGCGCGCCCGGCACCGATGGCATGACGATGCGGGCACTGCGCCGTGACCGGGTCGAGACCGAAGAAGACTTTCCCCGCGATGTGATGGAGCTGCAGCGCCTGCTGGGCCCCGCCCAACCCGGGCAAAAGCTGGTGGCCACGCCGGGCGCTGGCACCAATGTGCCGCTGTGGTTGCTGGGATCGAGCCTGTTCTCGGCCCAGCTGGCCGCGCACCTGGGCCTGCCCTATGCCTTTGCCTCGCACTTTGCGCCGCGCATGCTGCAGCAGGCGGTGCAGCTGTACCGCGATCTGTTCAAGCCCTCGGCCACGCTGGACAAGCCCTATGTGATCGTCGGCGCGCCAGTGATTGCAGCGCCTACCGACAGCGAGGCCGAGTTCCTCGCCAGCAGCACCTACCAGCGCGTGCTGGGCATTGTGACGGGCAAGCGCGGCATGCTGCCGCCACCGGTCGAAGGCTTTATGGAGGGCCTGAACATGGCCGAGCGCCAGGCGATCGAAGGCTTTTTGGCGGTGGCCTCCATCGGCGGCCCCGAGCGTGTGCAGCAGCGCCTCAAGGTGCTGGCCCAGCACACCGGCGCCGATGAGCTGATGCTGGTTTGCGATATCTATGATGGCGATCTGCGTCTGCGCTCGCTCGATATTGCGGCGCAGGCCCTGCGGGCCGGCTACGCAGCCTAACCACGGCCATTACTGCGGGATCAGCACCCTTTTTTCAGCAAAAGCGACGCCGATCCCGTCCCACCCAGGCTATGCTTGCGCCATGTCAGTCTCCTATAGAACCACCCTGCCAGCAGCGCTGACGGCCTGCAGCTTGCTGGCTGGCTGCATGCAGCAGCCCCCCGACGATCCCCCAGCTCCCACGCCCCAGGCCCAGGAGGCCACGCCGGCCGTGGCCCCGCCTGCCGCAGCCGCGCAGCCCCAGCCCAGCGCCCGCAGCGAAGACCCGGCCTTGGCCGCGCATATGCAAACGCCCGAGTTCCGCCGCGAATACCGTACCAAGCAGGAGCAATTGCAGAACGAGGCCGAGGTGCAGGAAAGCGCTCCCTGGCTGGGCAGCACGGGCCTGACGGAGGCCCAGGAGCGCTCCGTGCCCCGCTATGTGCGCATGGAGCTGGGCCAGTCGCTCGCCAGCGCCGACCCGGTGCGTGCCGAGGATCTGCAGTACGTCGGCCAGTTTGCCGAGTTGGATGGCACCGTCTACTACTGGCGCATTCCCGACAAGGCCCACGCCCATGGCGACACCCATGCCGGCCCGGCCTATGTCTATATCCGCAAGGATGCGGCGGGCGTGTTCTACACCGACTGGGGCAACCGCACACCACCGGGCTAGATCGCCCAGTTGTACAGCCGTGGCCAGGAATAACGTCTATTCCACCCACGCCTGCAGCGCTGCTTTCATAATGGCCAGCGGAGACCTACCGCATGAGCCACACCCCACCACCAGCGCTGGCCGATCCCCGGCGCAATCCCCAGCAGTTTCTTCTGGACCTGTCCCAGCGCGCAGTACAGCGCGCCCAGCCCCTGCACAGCATGGCGCAGTACCTGCCCCCGCCGCCCAAAGGCCGTACCGTGGTGCTGGGCGCCGGCAAGGCCGGTGGCTCGATGGCCCAGGCGCTCGAGGCCCTGTGGCCCCAGGACGCGCCGCTGTCGGGCCTGGTCGTTACCCGCTATGGGCATATTCCGCCGCGCCCGCCTGGGCTGGCCCAGCGCCTGGAGGTGGTCGAAGCCGCCCACCCCGTACCCGATGCCGCCGGCCTGGCTGCCGCCGAACGCATGCTGGCGCTGACCCAGGGCCTGACTGCCGATGACCTGGTGCTCTGCCTGATCTCGGGCGGCGGCTCGGCCCTGCTGACCCTGCCAGCCGACGGCATGGACCTGCAGGACAAGCAGCGCATCAACCAGGCCCTGCTGGAGAGCGGCGCCGCCATTGGCGAGATGAACTGCGTGCGCAAGCACCTCTCGCGCATCAAGGGCGGGCGCCTGGCCGCTGCCTGCTACCCCGCCAAGCTGGTGACCCTGACCATCAGCGATGTGCCCGGCGACGACCCCTCGGTCATCGCCAGCGGCCCCACGGTGCCCGATGCCTCGACCTGCGCCGAGGCACTGGCGATTCTGAACCGCTACCAGATCGCGCTGCCCGAGCGCCTGCGCGCTGCGCTGGAGGATGGCTCGCTGGAAACCCCCAAGCCCGGCGATCCGCGCTTTGCCGGCCATGAAGTGCACCTGATCGCCACGCCCCAGCAATCGCTGGATGCGGCGGCCGATGCCGCAGTCGCCGCCGGTATCACCGCCCATGTGCTGTCCGACGAGATCGAGGGCGAATCGCGTGAGATCGGCAAGATGCATGCGGCGCTGGCACGCGCCGTGGCCCGCCATGGCAGCCCCTTTGCCAAACCCTGCGTCATCCTCTCCGGGGGCGAGACCACCGTCACCATTCGCCCGCGCCAGCCCGGTGCTGCCAAGGGGCGTGGCGGGCGCGCTGGCGAGTTCTGCATGGGCCTGGCGCTGGCGCTGCAAGGCCAGGGCGGTGTCTGGGCGCTGGCGGCCGATACCGATGGCATCGATGGTGTGGAGGACAATGCCGGCGCGCGCCTGGCACCCGATACGCTGCAGCGCGCCGCTGCGCTGCAGCTGCGCCTCTGCGACCACCTGGACCGCAACGATGCCTATGGCTTTTTCGAGGCGCTGGGCGACCTGGTGGTGACCGGGCCCACGCACACCAACGTCAACGATTTCCGCGCCATTCTGATCCTGTGATGCGGGCTGCCAGGCTTGCCAGACCCTCGGCGCCTAGCCGCCCTGGGCCAGGTTCTCCCACCAGGCGGCATCAAAGCTGCCCTGCAAGAACGCGATAAAGGACTGCACCTTTTGCGGCACCAGGCGCGGCGAGGGGTAGACGGCGTGGATCTCCTGCTCGGGCAGGCGGCAGGTCTTGAGTACCTCGACCACGCGGCCCGCCTTCAGCGACTCATGCGCCACATAGCGCGGCAGCGCGGCCACGCCCATGTGCGAGCGCGCAGCGGCCAGCAAGGCCGAGAGGTTGTTGGAGCGCAGCCGCCCCGTGACCGGCACGGAGACGGACTCGCCACTGGCATTGCGCAGGCGCCAGACATCATTGCCCTGCACGCTGCTGTAGATCAGCGCCGAATGCTCTTTCAGGTCTGATGGCCGGCGCGGCGTGCCCTGCTTGCGCAGGTAGGCTGGCGAGGCCACCAGCACCCAGGGATTGACGCCCAGCATGCGCGCGCCCAGCGATGAATCGGCCAGCTTGCCCAGGCGCAGCGCCACATCAATGCCCTGGGCCACCAGGTCGGTGTAGCGGTCTTCAAAGCTCAGGTCCACCTGCACCTGCGGGTTATGTTGCATGAACTCCATCGCCAGCGGAATCAGCACGCGCCGCCCAAACGCCACCGAGCTGCCAATGCGCAGCTGCCCCTGCACCTGCGTTTGCCGCACCTGCACCACATTGTCGGCATCGGCCACGTCGCTCACGATGCGCTTGCATTTTTCGTAGTACAGCGCGCCCGCCTCGGTCAGGCTCACGCCCCGCGTATTGCGGTTGAGCAGGCGCACTTTGAGCCGCGCCTCCATCGCTGCCACCTGCTTGGTCACCGTGGGCTGGGTCGAGGAAAACTCCTGCGCCACCTTGGTAAAGCTGCCCGTTTCCACCACGCGCACAAACATGTGCATGGCATCGAGTCGGTCCATGGTTGTGTCTCCTGGGATTGCTGCGGCCTGGCATGCCGCACGTCACATGGTGGGCGCTTCTTGGAACAGGTTCGCAGCGCCTCTGCGCCCGATGATGCGGCATGCTGCGCCGTGCCGTCCATTCCTGGGTGGAATAAATTTTATGGTCCGCCTGCGCCTTCCGGCAAACGCCCGGCTTCCCTACAGTCGATCCCAACTGTAAAGGAGACCCCATGGCCAAAATGAAAGCGATCGAAGCCGCAGTCCGCGTGCTGGAAAAAGAAGGTGTGAGCGTCGCATTCGGCGTTCCCGGTGCTGCCATCAACCCGCTGTACGCGGCGATGAAGGCGCATGGCGGCATCGGCCATATCCTGGCCCGCCATGTCGAAGGCGCCAGCCACATGGCCGAGGGTTATACCCGCGCCGTGGCGGGCAATATCGGGGTCTGCATCGGCACCAGCGGGCCGGCCGGCACCGACATGATCACCGGCCTGTACTCGGCCAGCGCCGATTCGATCCCGATTCTTTGCATCACCGGCCAGGCGCCGCGCGCCCGGCTGCACAAGGAGGACTTCCAGGCCGTGGACATTGCCTCCATCGCCAAGACCGTGACCAAGTGGGCCGCCACCGTGCTCGAACCCGCCCAGGTGCCCGGCGCCTTCCAACAGGCCTTCCATCTGATGCGCTCGGGCCGCCCCGGCCCCGTGCTGATCGACCTGCCCATCGATGTGCAGCTGGCCGAGATCGAGTTCGACATCGACACCTATGAGCCCCTGCCGGTCTACAAACCTGCCGCCACGCGCAAGCAGGCCGAAAAGGCCATCGCCATGCTCAATGCCGCCGAGCGCCCCTTGATCGTCAGCGGCGGCGGCGTCATCAACGCCGATGCGGCGGACTTGCTGGTGGAGCTGGCCGAGACCCTTGATCTGCCGGTGATTCCCACCTTGATGGGCTGGGGCAGCATCCCCGATGACCACCCCTTGATGGCCGGCATGTGCGGCCTGCAGACCAGCCACCGCTATGGCAACGCCAGCATGCTGGCCTCGGATTTTGTGCTGGGCATCGGCAACCGCTGGGCCAACCGCCATACCGGCTCGGTCGATGTCTACACCCGGGGCCGCCAATTCATCCATGTCGATATCGAGCCTACGCAGATCGGCCGCGTGTTTGCGCCCGATTTCGGCATCGTCTCGGATGCCAAGGCCGCGCTGCAGCAGTTCGTCGCCGTGGCCAAGGACTGGAAGGCCGCTGGCAAGCTGCGTGACCGCAGCGCCTGGGTAGCAGACTGCCAGGGCCGCAAGAACAGCATCGACTACCTGCGCAAGACCCACTTCGACAACGTGCCGATGAAGCCCCAGCGCGTCTACCAGTGCATGAACCAGACCGTAGACCGCGACACCACCTATGTCTCCACCATCGGCCTGTCGCAGATTGCCGGGGCGCAGTTTCTGCATGTCTACAAGCCGCGCAACTGGATCAACTGCGGCCAGGCCGGCCCCTTGGGCTGGACGACACCGGCCGCGCTGGGCGTGCGCGTCGCCGATCCGCAGCGCAAGATCGTCGCGCTGTCGGGCGACTATGACTTCCAGTTCATGATCGAAGAGCTGGCCGTGGGCGCGCAGTTCAAGCTGCCCTATATCCATGTGCTGGTCAACAACAGCTACCTGGGCCTGATCCGCCAGGCGCAGCGCGCCTTCAGCATCGACTACTGTGTGCAGCTGGCCTTTGACAACATCAACATGGAGCCCGACGAGGCCGCACGCGGCTATGGCGTGGACCATGTGAAGGTTGTCGAAGGCCTGGGCTGCAAGGCCATCCGCGTGCACCGCCCCGAAGACTTTGCCCCGGCGATGCAGCAGGCCGAGGCCTGGATGGCCGAGCACCGCACGCCGGTGGTCATCGAATGCATCTTGGAGCGCGTGACCAATATCGCGATGGGCACCGAGATCGACAACGTCATCGAGTTCGAAGACCTGGCCAGCGGCAAGGCCGATGCGCCCAGCGCCCTTGCACTGCTGGATTGATGCACCCCTCGTTTTTTAACCGGAGTTTTGCCATGCCCCGTTTTGCTGCCAACCTCAGCATGCTGTTTACCGAAGTACCGTTTCTCGACCGCTTTGAGCGCGCCGCCCAGGCCGGTTTTGAGGCCGTGGAGTTTCTGTTTCCCTACGCCCATACCGTTGAAGAAATCCAGCAGCGGCTCGATGCCACGGGCCTGCAGATTGTGTTGCACAACCTGCCTGCGGGCGACTGGGAGGCCGGCGAGCGCGGCATTGCCTGCGATCCCCGGCGGGTGGACGAGTTCCGCGCCGGCGTTGCCCAGGCCGTCACCTATGCGCATGCACTGGGCGTGCCCCAGCTCAACTGCCTGGCCGGCAAAGCGCCCGCCGATGTGGATGCTGCCACCCTGCGCCGCACCCTGGTGGACAACCTGCGCTTTGCCGCAGCGGCGCTGAAGTTGGCCAAGCTGCGCCTGCTGGTAGAGCCCATCAATACCTTTGATATTCCCGGCTTCTACCTGAACCGCACCGACCAGGCGCTGGCCATTCTGGATGAGGTGGGCGCCGCCAATGCCTTTGTGCAGTACGACATCTACCATGCCCAGCGCACGGAAGGCGAGCTGGCCGCCACCTTGCACAAGCACCTGGCGCGCATCGGCCATGTGCAGCTGGCCGACAACCCGGGCCGCCACGAGCCGGGCACGGGCGAGATCCACTACCCCTTCCTATTCGCGCACCTGGACCGCATCGGCTACAGCGGCTGGGTGGGCAGCGAATATAAGCCCGCGCAGGGCACCGAGGCGGGCCTGCACTGGCTGCAGACCGTGGCGGGCCAAAAGCGCGCGACGGCTACCGCGTGATCGCAGCCCGAGACCCACACCCTTTTCCATAAAAACCAAGGAGATTTCTGCATGCATGCAACGCCACTCAAACTGGGCTTTATCGGCCTGGGCATCATGGGCGCGCCCATGTGCAGCCACCTGATTGCCGCCGGCCACCAGCTGTTCATCAACACGCGCGGCAAGGTGCCGGCCCCCATCGCAGAGAGCAGCGCCACCCAATGCACATCGGTGCGCGGCGTGGCCGAGCGGGCCGATATCGTCTTTGTGATGGTGCCCGACACCTCCGACGTCGAGCAGGTGCTGTTTGCCCCCGATGGCCTGGCCGCCGGCCTCAAGGGCAGCAGCGGCAAGATCGTGGTCGATATGTCGTCGATCTCGCCGGTCGCTACCAAGGACTTTGCCAAACGCATCAGCGCGCTGGGCGCGCAGTACCTGGATGCGCCGGTATCGGGCGGCGAAGTGGGTGCCAAGAATGCGACGCTGTCCATCATGGTGGGCGGGCCTGAGGCGGCCTTTGAGCGGGTCAAGCCGCTGTTCGAGACGCTGGGCAAGAACATCACCCTGGTAGGAGGCCATGGCGACGGCCAGACCGCCAAGGTGGCCAACCAGATCATCGTCGCCTTGAATATCGAGGCGGTGGCCGAGGCCCTGCTGTTTGCATCGCGCGCCGGTGCCGACCCAGCGCGGGTGCGCCAGGCGCTGCTGGGCGGCTTTGCCTCGTCCAAGATTCTGGAGGTGCACGCCGAGCGCATGATCCATCGCACGTTTGATCCCGGTTTTCGCATCGCGCTGCACCAAAAGGACCTGAACCTGGCGCTGACCAGCGCGCGCCAGCTGGGCGTGGCGCTGCCCAACACCGCCCAGGCGCAGCAGCTGTTCAACAGCTGCGTGGCCCATGGCGGCGCGGGCTGGGACCACTCTGGCCTGGTGCGCGCGCTGGAGATCCAGGCCAATTTCGAGATCGGGCAAAAAGCGCCCAGCTGAGCCGGTTGCAGGCCTGGCAGACCGGCTATGCTTGCGCGATGTCCCGCCCCGCCCGCCTGCTCCGCCTGCTCGATCTGCTGCGCCGCGCCCGCCAGCCCCAAACCGGCCCGGCGCTGGCCCAGACCCTGGAGGTGAGCCTGCGCACCCTCTACCGCGATATCGCCAGCCTGCGCGAGCAAGGCGCGGCCATCGAGGGCGATCCAGGCATTGGCTTTGAGATGCGGCCTGGCTTTTTGCTGCCGCCCTTGATGTTCAATGCCGATGAGCTCGAAGCCCTGCTGCTTGGCGCGCGCTGGGCCAGCCTGCAGGCCGACCCGCAGTTGGCCAGTGCCGCCAGCGCTGCGATGGACCGCATCCGCAGCGCCTTGCCGCTGGAGCTGCGCATAGCCGTCGACACCAGCGGCCTGATGGTCCCCAACATGCAGCCCAGCCCCCCACCCGAGACCTGGCAGACCGGACTGCGTCGCGCGATCCGCGCCGAGCACAAGGTGGTGCTGCACTATGAGGACCAGCACGGCCGCCTGACCGAGCGCCTGGTCTGGCCCTTTGCGATGGCCTATTTCGACCGCAGCCGCGTCGTGTCGGCCTGGTGCGAGCTGCGCCAGGGCTTTCGCCACTTTCGCGCCGACCGGGTGCATGCCATGCAGGAGCTGCAGGAGCGCTATCCGCAAAGCCGCCACAGCCTCATCCAGCAGTGGTTGGCAGAGACCGGCTATACGCTGGACGGCTGGTCCTAAGAACCTGCGGCGCCATGTCAGCTGCTGACAGTTTCTGTCAGCCTCCCTGCCTAACCTAGGGGCATGGCGATTTTGCCAGTCACCCGAAGGACCAAGACATGACCCCCCACAACGCCCCGCTGCGCTTTTTCTACCACCCCCAGTCCCGCGCCCGCATGGTGCGCTGGATGCTCGAAGAGTGCGATGCCGTCTACGAACCGGTGCGGCTGGAGTTTGGCGGCACGATGAAGTCTCCCGACTACCTGGCGCTCAACCCCATGGGCAAGGTACCGGCACTGCAGCATGGCGACACGGTGGTGAGCGAGACCGGCGCGATCCTGGCCTACCTGGCCGATCTTTACCCCGAGAAAAAGCTGGCACCGGCGCTGAGCAGCCCCGAGCGCGGCAGCTACTACCGCTGGCTGTTCCTGGTGGCTGGGCCGGTCGAGGCGGTGTCCACCGCCAAGGCCGAAGGCTGGCTGAAGAACCAGACCGAACGCCAGGCACTGTCGGCCGGCTATGGCCGTTTTGACGATGTGCTGCGCAGCCTGCAGCTGGCGGTGAGCGGCAAGCGCTATGCCTGCGGCGACCACTTCACGGCCGCCGACCTGTACCTGGCCAGCTATATCGGCTGGAGCATGCACGAAGGCACCCTGCCCAGCCTGCCCGAATTCCAGGACTACGCGCTGCCGCTGCTGCAGCGCCCCGCTGCCCAGCGCGCCGATGCGCTCGATGGCCCTGTGCAGATGCCCGCCGCAGCCGCTGCCTGATCGGGCCGCTGCCATCTGCATGCCATGGGGATCAGGCACAATAGCCCGGGGTGGCCATGGAGCCACCTTGTTTTATCCACCTGCCCCATGCCCGCTTTTTCGTACGAAGTTCTAGACGCCCAGGGCCAGACCCGCAAGGGCATGATCGAAGCCGACAGCGCCAAGGCCGCGCGCAGCCTGCTGCGTGCCCAGGCCATGGTGCCCTTGGCGGTCGAGCCGCTGGGCGATGTCGACGACAACGGCGCCAGCACCGTGCGCAGCCGGCGCGCGGTCTTCAATGCCACGAGCCTGGCGGTCTGGACGCGCCAGCTCGCCGGCCTCATCAGCTCGGGACTGCCGCTCGAGCGCGCGCTGACCGCGCTGATGGAAGAGATCGACAGCGAGCCCCAGCGCCAGCTGGTCGCCAGCCTGCGCGCCGAAGTCAATGGCGGCTCCACCTTTGCCAAGTCGCTGGCCCTCTACCCCCGTGATTTTTCGCAGATCTACCGCGCCGTGATCGATGCGGGCGAGCACAGCGGCCACCTCGACCAGGTGCTCTCGCGGCTTGCCGATGATTTGGAAGAGCGCGACCAGCTCAAGAACAGCCTCATTGGTGCCTCGCTCTACCCGGCCATCGTCACCTGCTTTGCCTTTGTCGTGGTGATGGTGCTGATGAGCTATGTGGTGCCCCAGGTGGCCGAGGTGTTCTCGGGTACCAAGCATGCGCTGCCGCTGCTCACCCGCATCATGCTGGGCTTTAGCGACCTGATCCGCCACTGGTGGTGGCTGGGCGCGGGCTTGGCCATTTTCGGCACCGTGCTGCTGCGCCTGTCGCTGCGCCAGCCCGCCTTTCGCCAGCGCTTTGATGCCGGCTGGCTGCAGCTGCCGGTCGTCGGCAAGCTCTCGCGCAACTACAATGCCGCCCGTTTTGCCTCGACCCTGGCCATGCTCAGCAATGCCGGCGTGCCCATCTTGAAGGCGCTGCAGGCCGCTGCGCAGACCGTCTCCAACCAAGCGATGCGCCAGGACGCCATCGATGCGCTGGACCAGGTGCGCGAGGGCGCGCCGCTCGCCTCGGCCTTGGCGCAGAAAAAGCGCTTCCCCGCGCTGCTGTCGATGTTTGCCCGCCTGGGCGAGCAGACCGGCGAGCTGCCGCAAATGCTGCAGCGCGTGGCCAACCAGCTGGCCGGTGATGTGAAGCGCCGCGCGATGCGCCTGGCCACCATCCTGGAGCCGCTGCTGATCGTCGGCATGGGCATCATTGTCGGCATCATCGTGATGGCGGTGTTGATGCCCATCATCCAGCTCAACCAGTTTGTGCGCTAAACAACCAGTCTGACCCCGCTTGGCCCGGTCAGGCTAGCGGGGCCCAATTTCACTCCGCGTGGATCTTGTTGGCCTTGACCACATCGCCCCAGAGCTTGTACTGCGCGCGCGTCATCGCATCGAGCTGCTCAGGCGTGCCGCCGCCAGGCTGGTCACCGCGCTCCTGAAAGCTGCGGATCACCGCTGGTTCCTTCAGCACCGTGTTGATGGCTGCATTGAGCTTTTGCACCACCTCAGGGCGGGTGCCGGGCGGGCCATACATGCCGATGAAGGAGATGATCTCGAAATCCTTCAGGCCCACTTCGGCGGGGGTCGGCACATCGGGGAGCGAGGCCACGCGGCTGCTGCTGGTGACCAGGATGGGGCGCACCTTGCCGGACTTGATATAGGGATCAAACACCGAGGTCGCATCAAACATGGCCTCGATGCGGCCGGCCATCAGGTCGATCACGGCAGGGCCACTGCCCTTGTAGGGCACATGGTTCATCGCCGGGCTGCCCAGGCGCTCGCGCATCAGCTCGGTGGTCACATGCACCAGCGAACCGGCACCCGGGGTGCCATAGTCCACGCCCTTGCCGGCCTTGGCGCGCTCCTTGACGAGGGCGGAAAACTGCGCAAAGTCCTTGACCGGTGACGAGGTGGGCACCACCAGCACCAGTGGCGACTGCAGCAGGATGCCCACGGGCACAAACTTGGTCGGGTCCACAATGCCCAGGGTCGGGAACACATGCGGGGTTACGGTCATCGAGCCATTGCCCACCAGCATGCGGTAGCCATCGGGGGCCGAACGCATGATGTCGGCCGAGCCCAGGTTGCCATTGACGCCGGCCTTGTTCTCGATGACCACGCCCTGGCCCAGATTGGCCGCCAGGCTGTTGCTGAGCACGCGGGCGGCAAAATCGGTCTGACCACCTGGCGGGAAGCCCACCATCAGGGTGACCGGCTTGGTCGGGTAGGCGGTCTGCGCCAGCGCCGGGGCGCCCGCGCCGATCAAGCTGGCGCCCAGCGCCAGACCCAGGGTCAGTTTGCGACGCAGCATGGCGTGCTGTGTTGTCTTGGTCTTCATTGTTATGTCTCCTTGGTTTGAATTCAGAGGGCTGCAGGCGCTGCGCTGTCTTGTTGCTCGGGCGAGAACTTGTTCACCGCTTCCCACAGGCCGTTGATGTAGACGGCGCCCAGTGCCCGGTCGTAGAGGCCATAGCCGGGCTTGCCGGTTTCGCCCCAGATCATGCGGCCGTGGTCCGGGCGCACATAGCCTGCAAAGCCCACATCGTGGTAGGCCTTGACGATGGCCGCGATATCGAGCGAGCCACAGGTCGAGAGGTGGGCGGTTTCTTCAAAGTCGCCCTCGGGCGATACCTTCACATTGCGGATATGCGCAAAGTGGATGCGGCCGCGCCCGCCAAACTCGCGCACCAGTGCCTCGACATTGTTCTGCGGGCCGGCGCCCAGCGAGCCCGAGCACAGGGTCAGCCCATTGGCGGGGCTGTCGATCAGGTCGACGATGCGGGCCAGGTCATCGCGGTTCTTCACGATGCGCGGCAGGCCAAAGATCGGGCGCGGTGGGTCATCGGGGTGGATGGCCATCTTGATGCCGCATTCCTCGGCCACCGGGATGACGGCCTGCAGAAAATAGGCCAGGTTCTGCCACAGCTGCTCGGCATCGACCTGGCGGTAGGCCTGCAGCAGGCCTTGCAGCTCATCGCTGCGGTAGCTGCTGTCCCAGCCGGGCAGTGAGATGCCTTTTTCCGCATCGATGCTGTCGGCCTGGCGGCTGTCAAAGGCCAGGCAGGTGGAGCCATCGGGCAGCTGCTTGGCCAGCTCGGTGCGGGTCCAGTCAAACACCGGCATGAAGTTGTAGCAAACCACCTGCACACCGGCGGCGGCCAGATGGCGCAGGGTTTGCTGGTAGTTGGCGATCAGCTGGTCGCGGCTGTCGCGGCCCAGCTTGATGTCTTCGTGCACCGGCACCGATTCGACCAGTTCAAAAGCCAGGCCCGCGTCTTCGATCTGCTGCTTGAGCGCCTCGATCTTGGCCAGCGGCCAGACGGCACCAACCGGCTCGTCATAGATCGCCGAGACGATATGCGTGACCCCGGGGATCTGGCGGATATAGGCGAGCGACACCGGGTCCGCGCTGCCAAACCAACGAAACGACATCTTCATGGAAAACCTTTTACTGCAATCAAAAATCTGGTTAGACCAATTCTACAAACTGGCTAGACCATTTAGATTGATGGTTTACCACTATGTCCGGTATTTGCCGCATTTGGGCCAGACGGCGGCTTACACTGCTGCTGGCCTTCCGGTTTTGGCGGAGCGGCCGATGAACGGAATACGCGCAAGATGCCCAACAAGCTGGTCCCTCCGGTTGACGACGACAGCCGCACCACCGGTGTCAGGTCCTACCAGGACCTCGCCAGAAAAATCCTGGAAGAAACTGCCACAGACAGTGCGGCGGCCGACCAGCGCCTGCCGTCGGAGCGCACGCTGGCCGACATGTTTGGCGTCAGCCGCACTGCCGTGCGCGAGGCCATCATTGCGCTGGAGGTGCAAGGCCTGGTCGAGGTGCGCCTGGGCTCGGGCATCTACCTGCAGCCCAGCGGCGCCAGTGGCCCCAGCCGCCTGCCCGCCTTTGATGTGCCCACCGGCCCCGGCCCGCTGGAAACCCTGCGCGCCCGCGTGCTGGTCGAAGCCGAGATAGCTGCCGCCGCTGCCAGCGAGCGGCGCGATGCCGACCTGGACCGCATGCTCGACGCCCTGGCCACCATGCGCCTGCAGCTGGCCGACAAGGACGCCTATGACGCCGCCGACCGGCGTTTTCACCTCGCCATTGCCGAGGCCACCGGCAACCGCGTGCTGCAGCACATGGTGGAGGCCATGTGGGACAACGCCCGCCAGGACCCGCGCTGGGACAAGATCGAGCAGCATTTCCACTCCGAGCAGCTGCGCGAGGCCAGCCTCAAGGACCACCAGGCCATCTTTGCGGCGATCGCCGAGCGCCAGCCCGCGCAGGCGCGCCAGGCGATGCAGCAGCATTTGGGACGCGTGATCTCGCAGTTCTCCCAGGCTTGGTATTAAGTCAAGAACAGCGCAGCCACTGCGCTATATTGGCCCTCAGTTCAGCAACAAGGACGGCCATGGCTGCCACTCTCGAAAACAAGCTGGTGGTCGCGATCTCCTCGCGGGCGCTGTTCAACTTTGAAGAAGAAAACCGGGTTTTCGAGCAGGACAAGGACCAGGCCTATGCCCAGCTGCAGCTGCAGCGGCTCGATATCCCCGCGCCACCCGGCGTGGCGTTCTCCTTGGTGCGCAAGCTGCTGGCCTTCAACAGCGGCGCAGCACAGAAGGTCGAGGTGGTGCTGCTCTCGCGCAATGACCCGGTCAGCGGCATGCGGGTGTTCCGCAGCTGCAAGGCCCATGGGCTTCACTCCATCCAGCGCGGGGTGTTCACCCAGGGGCGCGACCCTTTTCGCTACCTCAAGCCGCTGGGCGCACACCTTTTTCTGTCGGCCAATGCCACCGATGTGCAGCAGGCGCTGCAGCTGGGCTTTCCGGCCGCGCGTGTGCTGACCGAATCGGCCCAGGCGCAGGACAGCCACCCCGATGAAGTGCGCATTGCCTTTGACGGCGATGCGGTGCTGTTCTCCGATGAGGCCGAGCGCGTCTTCCAGGCCCAGGGGCTGGATGCGTTCCAGCGCCATGAGATCGAGCATGCCACCCGGCCGCTGCCCGATGGCCCCTTCAAGCCGCTGCTGGCAGCGCTCCACCGGCTGCAGCAAGACACGCAAAGCCAGATGCGCATCCGCACCGCGCTGGTCACCGCCCGCAGCGCCCCCGCGCATGAGCGCGCCATCCGCACCCTGATGGACTGGAACATCGGCGTCGATGAAACCATGTTCTTGGGCGGCCTGGCCAAGGGCGAGTTTCTGCGCGAGTTCGAGCCCGACTTCTTCTTTGACGACCAGACCGGCCATGTGACCAGCGCAGCGGCCCATGTGCCGGCCGGGCATGTGAGCAGCGGCATCTCCAACCTCTGATCGCCTCCGCCCAAGCAAAACACAAACGCAAAAAAGCCGCTGGCTCCTGGTGGAGACAGCGGCTTTGGCGCTCAGGCCTGGGTTATCAGCTGCTTAGAACTGCTTGATAAAGCCCAGCGAGACCGCACGGCCCTGCAGCGGCGCCGCGTTCTTGATGAACGAGGTGTGGACGTAGGCCAGCTTGTTGGTCAGGTTGTCCAGCTTCAGGTAGACCTGCCATGGGGTGCCATCGCTGGAGGTCTGGTGGTAGCTCACGCGCCAGTTCAGCATGCCGTAGCCAGGGGTCTCGGTTTCATAGTCCGCGACCTTGTTCTGGCGTTTGACCAGCTGCCACTGCGCTTCGCTCCTCCAGTTGGCCCATTTGCCGGCCACGCGCAGGCCTACGCGGACAGGGGCCAGGCGCGGGATCTTGCTGCCGTCTTCGAGCTTGGCATGCACCAGGTCACCGGTGGCGCCCACCGTCCAGTTCGCATCGATGCGGTGCTGGATCTGGCCTTCCAGACCGGTGAAGGTGGCGGTCTGCTGCGCATACTGCAGCAGCTGCAGGCCGTCGTGCTCATCGACGGTGCGGCCGTAGATGTAGTTGTTCACCCGGTTGCGGTAGACATTGACCGAGTAGGTCGTGTCGCCCGCAGTGCGCGCAATGCCGATGTCGATATTGCCCGAGCGCTCCTTGCGCAGATCGGGGTTGCCCAGCTCATAGGTCGAGGTGGCCATGTGCAGGCCGCGTGCATACAGCTCTTCGGCCGTGGGCAGGCGGCTGGCCGAGGTGACATGGGCGCTCAGGCGGTAGCCCGGCATAAAGCGCCAGCTGCCGCCCAGCGACAGCGAATTGCCCTTGTGCTTGCGCACCAGGCCGTCGTCATTGGCATAGACGCTTTGCCAGTCGTGGCGCAGTGCGGCCTCGACGCCAAAGTCGCCAAAGCGGCGCTCTTCGAGCAGGTAGACGCCCTGGCTTTGCGTGCGGGTCGGCTGCACATAGGCTTCCTCACCAGTAGCACTGAAGCGGCGCTGCGCGGCCTCAAAGCCGACCAGACCGGTCCAGCCGGCAATCGGCTCATGCAGCACATCGACACGCATGTCATGCGCGCGGTTCTTGAAGCTGGTGGAGATCTCGCCGCCCTCGATCTCGTCGTGGTGGTAGCGCGTCACGCCGCCGCGCACACGGATGGCCGACACACCGGCAAACGGCTGGCGCCACTCGGAGCGCAGGTCATAGCGCTCGCTGTGCATGTCCACCACCGGCACGCCTTCTTCCTCATGGTCGTGGTCATGGTCGTCATCCCCATGGTCATGGCCATCATGGCCGCCGCAGTGCAGGTGCAGGCCGTGGGTGTGGCAGCCTTCAAAGCTGTGGTTGTGGCCGGGCAGGCCGTAGCGTGCCTGGGTGCGGGTGTAGGCCAGGCCCACATAGCCGCTGTCGCCGATCCAGGACAGGCCAATGCTGCCGCCAGCATTGCGCGCGCGGCTGCCATCCACCTTGTTGCCCAGGCCCCAGCCGCTGCCCACGCGGTAGTCATCGGCATTGCGGGCCATGCCCTCCATATGCAGGGCAAAGGGGCCGGATCCCGCCGTCAGCGACAGGGCCGTCGCCGCGTCGTTGGCGCCCGTGCCGGCACGCACTTCGACCTGGCCTTCATAGCCCTTCTCCGGCACCTTGGTGGGGATCTTGTTGTCCAGCACATTGACCACACCGCCAATCGCGCCGGCGCCATAGATCAGCGCCGAGGGGCCGCGCAGCACCTCGATCTGGGTGGCCAGCATGGGCTCGCTCACCACCGCATGGTCGGGGCTGATGGTCGAGGCATCCTGGATCACCGCGCCATCGTTCAGTACCTTGACCCGCGCACCATCCATGCCGCGAATCACCGGGCGGCTGGCACCGGCACCAAAGTGCGTGGCCTGGATGCCGGGCTCATTGGCCAGGGTCTCGCCCAAACTGGCACCGCGCTTTTGCACCAGCTCATCGCCTTGCAGCACCGTCACCGGCGTGGTCATGTCATCGACCGTGCGGTTGGTGCCGCTGGCCGACACCGTCACCTCGGGCAAGGTGGTGGTCGCAGTGGTCGCGGTGGCCGTTGCCGGCGTGCTGCCCTCGGCGTTCTGCGCCAGCGCGGCGCTGCTCAGCAGCAGGCCGATCACCGCTGCTGCAACCGGGCGCAGATCCCGCGCCTGCGGTTTGGAAATTGCTGTGCGCGCCACCAGCGGCTGCGCCTGTTGTGCATGGAAACCCATGGTCTACCCCTCGAAAAGCACATGCATCCAGCGCATGTGCGCGCGCAGCCCAGCACTGCTGGCTGAACCGGCCCTGCGCCATAACGCCCGGCAGCTGCGCGGAAAAAACAAGACAGACCGGCCTGCGCTGCCCTGCACCATCAAAGGTCAAGGACTAGGGGCTGCTAACACGACCCAGCAAACCGAAGGTTTGCGATTGAGACTAGGCGCCAAGCCGCAGGCAGTACAGACGTACGACAAGGCTTGGCAACGACGTATCAAGGGTTGTGTTAACGGCCCTAAGGGCCGTGTCACTGGAACAAGGAGGGGGAGAGAGACGGAGGCCCACGCGCAAAGAACAGCGCCGGGCTTTGGCGCAGCAAGATGGCCAGCACGGTCGGCGCCGCTTCCTGCACCGCCCGCAGCAAGGGAGCTTGCAACGCATCGCAGAGCAGCCCAGCGCCCAAGGCCATGTGCGAGAAGCCCTGACAGTCGGCTTCGGAGTGCTTGCCAAACAGGTCATGCCCGCCATGGCCAGGGCTGACTACGGTATCGCTGCTGTCGCGCTCGCCAGCCGGTGCCGTGGCCATGAGCGCAGCCGTCTGCAGCGCGCGGGCATGGAGGTGGCTGATGTCATGGACCTTGCCCAAGAGCGGCAGGCACAGCTGCGCAAAACACAGCCAGCACAGCAGCGCCATCACCCAGCCACGCAGCGGCCTGGGCGCATGCGCCGAGACAGACAGAGGGTGGAGAGCGCGCAGGGAAGACACAGGCCGGGCAGACAATCAAACCAGGGGGCCGCGCAGACGACGGCCACTATTGCAAATGAATTGCATTATGCCTGTAAATGCCAGGCAAAGCAGCACCTGGGGGACAAGGCCCGCAAAAAGGCAAGGGCCCGCAATTCCGGGCCCTGCACTGCAGCTTGCGGTAGGGGCAGCTTACAAAAAGCGCTCCAGCAGCTTGCGCGAGGCCTTGTCGAGGCGGTTGGTATCGGGCAGGCGGTAGTGCACGCCATCGGCCGAGGTGATCAGCAGGTTCTGGCGGCCATGCAGCTTGCGGATGTCCTCTTCGGCCTTCAAGGTCATGTGGACGGGGCCCCGGTCAGTCTCCAGGGTCCAGATGCTGGGGACGGAGAACGTGGAGACGCTGACGATGCGCTCGATCAGCGGCTGGAACTCGCGCGCGGCCAGGTCTTCGTCGAGCAGCGCGCGGGCGGCCGGGTCCACCGCGTCCATATCGGCGATCCACAGCACCTCCTTGCCGTCTTCGCCGACCAGGGAGATGCCCAGCGATGGGGCCGACAGCGGAAAGGCGCGCACCGGGTTGACCTGGTGGGGCCTGCCGTCCTTGTCCAGAACCAGGCGGCCAAAGGGATTGCGGCTGAGCGCCAGCGGAGAGGAAACGGTTGTCATGAAAAGGCTTTCCTGGGCTGCTGATCAGCGGTTGTCATCGGACCCGTCCACATGGGACTTGGGCAGGGGCTGCATGTCATAGGTCACGCCCGCAGCGCGCGCGGTGACCACGCCAGCGGCTTCGGCATCTTCCTCGGCGCGGCGCGCCTGCGCCATGTACAGCCGCCAGTAGGCGCCTTCCTGGGCCATCAGCGCATCATGCGATCCGACTTCGACAATCTCGCCGCGGTCCATCACCACCAGGCGGTCGGCCTTGCGCAGGGTCGACAGGCGGTGGGCAATCGCAATCGTCGTGCGGCCTTGCACCAGGTTGTCCAGCGCCCGCTGGATTTCCTTTTCAGTCTCGGTATCGACGGCCGAGGTCGCCTCGTCCAGGATCAGGATGCGTGGGTCGATCAGCAGCGCGCGCGCAATCGAGATGCGCTGGCGCTCACCGCCGGACAGGCCCTGGCCGCGCTCGCCGACCAGCGAGTCATAGCCATGGGGCAGGCGCAGGATGAACTCATGCGCATGGGCGGCGCGGGCAGCGGCCACAATCTCTTCGCGTGTCGCATCGGGCTTGCCGTAGGCAATGTTCTCGGCAATGGTGCCAAAGAACAGGAAGGGCTCCTGCAGCACCAGGCCGATATTGCTGCGGTAGTCGGACACCGCGATGCGGCGCACATCGACGCCATCGAGCTGGATCGAGCCGTCGGTCACGTCGTAGAAGCGGCTGATCAGGTTGACCAGGGTGCTCTTGCCCGAGCCGCTGTGGCCGACCAGGCCAATCATCTCGCCGGGGCGGATCTGCAGGTTCAGGTCCTTGATGACGGTGCGGCTGCCATAGCGGAAACCCACGCTGTCCATCGTGATGGCGCCCTGCACCTTGCCCAGCTTGACCGGGTTGACCGGGTCGGGCACGTTGCTCACATGGTCGAGGATGTCAAAGATGCGCTTGGCGCCGGCGGCGGCCTTTTGCGTGACCGACACAATGCGGCTCATCGAATCGAGACGCGTGTAGAAGCGGCCGATGTAGGCGATAAAGGCGGTCAGCACACCGACAGTGATCGAGCCTCCGGCCACCAGGTAGATACCAAAGGCCCAGACGATCAACAGGCCGATTTCGGTCAGCAAGGTGACCGTGGGCGTGAACAGCGACCAGGTCTTGTTGACCCGGTCATTGGCTTCGAGGTTGACCTGGTTGGCAGCGGCAAAGCGGTCAGCCTCGCGCTGCTCTTGGGCAAAGGCCTTGACGACGCGGATACCGGGAATCGTGTCAGCCAGCACATTGGTCACTTCGGACCAGACGCGGTCGATCTTCTCGAAGCCGGTGCGCAGCTTGTCGCGCACCGTGTGGATCATCCAGGCGATGAAGGGCAGCGGCACCAGGGTCACCAGGGCCAGCCAGGGGTTGATCGAGAACAGGATGGCCGAGGTCATCACGATCATCAGCACATCGGTCGCAAAATCCAGTGCGTTGAGCGAGAGGAACAGGTTGATGCGGTCGGTTTCGGCACCGATACGGGCCATCAGGTCACCGGTGCGCTTGCTGCCGTAAAAATCGAGCGACAGCTTGAGCAGGTGGTTGTAGGTGGTGGTGCGCAGGTTGGCGCCAATGCGTTCGGAGACGCGCGCTAGCACAAAGGTGCGCGCCCAGCCCAGCAGCCAGGCGATCAGTGCCGAGACCAGCAGCGCGCCCAGGTAGAAACGCACCAGGCTGGCATCGATCTTCTCGCCGTTCTGGAACGGGATCAGGATCTTGTCCATCAGCGGAATCGTCAGGTACGGCGCCACCAGCTGGGCGGCCGTGGTGCAGAGCGTCAGGACGAAACCCAACAACAATTGCATTTTGTAGGGTTTGGCAAAGCGCCACAGGCGCAGCAGCACCCAGCTCGAGGTCGGTGCATTCTGCTGGCGGGCGCAGGCCGGGCATTCTTCGCTGTCGGGGGGCAGCACGCTGCCGCAGACCGGGCAGAGCGAGCGCTCGTCCTCGACCACCTGGTAGGCCTCGTTGCGCAGCAAACGCTCACGTTGGCGCTCGAACTGCTGCATCAGGCCCAGCACCGCCGTCTGGTGGCTCAGGGTGATACGCCACAGGCCCAGGCGCTGCGCGCTGTCATGCAGCTCCAGGCTGCCCACGCCGCCATGGTCAAAAAAACGCAGGCTCAAATCCGTTGATAGTACCCACTCACTCCACTGCTGGGCATCGGGATCAAAGGCCAGAAGGCGCTCCGAGGTCAGCACCACCTGGCCGCTGCCGAAGCGCAAATCCGAGCTCAGGTCAACGGGAGTGACGGCAAGCACGTTTTCCAGGGTGTTGAGCTTGGCTCGCAATTGGGTTCCTAGCGGACCCGCAAAGAATGCTGACGCGTCCGCGGAATGAAGATGTTGCATAAGGCGTTTTTTCTCTCCGCACGGGGCGGTGGCAGTGGTCCGGTGAACAACCGCATATTATTGTGGCGAACGGCGGCATGGGTCGCCCCGCCCTCATCTGTCTTTAACGTCTGACATGCCCAATAGGCTGACAGCGATTAATCTGCCTCATTTGGGCGCACAATGCTTTCCCATCTACGGCGATTCCCCCCGGAATTGTTACTTATGTTTATCCGTTGATCGATATGGCGAAATTCAATACCATCCAACTCTTGCGCACCACGTTTTTGCGCGGCCCCAGCGTCTGGACTTACCGCCCCGTATTGGAGGTCTGGCTGGACCTTGGAGAGCTGGAGGACTATCCCTCGAACAAGATCCCCGGGCTGAACGAGCGCCTCACCACCTGGCTGCCCGACCTGATCGAGCACACCTGCGGCGTCGGTGAACGCGGCGGCTTTATCCAGCGCCTCGAAGGCGGCACCTGGATGGGCCATGTGATGGAGCACGTGATCATCGAGTTGCTGAACCTGGCGGGCATGCCGGCCGAGTTCGGCCAGACGCGCGAGATCTCCAAGCGCGGCGTCTACCGCATGGTGTTCCGCTGCCCCGAAGAGGCCGTGGCCCGCGTCGCGCTGGAGCATGGCCACCAGCTGCTGATGGCCGCGATCAACGACGAGCCCTACGACATCAAGCCGGCGGTCCATGCGATCAAGACGGCGATCAATGACCGCTACCTCGGCCCCTCGACCGGCTGCATCGTCGATGCCGCCAGCGAGCGCCGCATTCCCCATATCCGCCTCAACGATGGCAACCTGGTGCAGCTGGGCTATGGCGCTGCGCAGCGCCGCATCTGGACGGCCGAGTCCGACCAGACCAGCGCGATTGCCGAAGGCATTGCCCAGGACAAGGATTTCACCAAGCGCCTGCTGACCGCCTGTGGCGTGCCGGTGCCCGAAGGCCAGATCGTGGCCACCCCCGAAGAAGCCTGGGAAGTCGCCCAGGACATCGGCTTCCCCGTCACCGTCAAGCCGTCTGACGGCAACCACGCCAGGGGCGTGACCTTGGAGCTGTCGCAAGAGGCCGATATCAAGGCCGCGTTTGCGCTGGCCCAGCCCGAAGGCTCGGATGTCATCGTCGAGAAGTTCATCGATGGTGTCGAGCACCGCCTGCTGGTGGTGGGCGACAAGGTGGTCGCTGCCACCAAGGGCGAGACCGTCAGCGTCTACGGCAATGGCAAGGCCACCTTGCGTGAGCTGGTGGCCGTGCTCAACGAAGACCCCCGCCGGGGCCCCGAGCAGGAATACCCGCTCGACTGGATCAAGCTCGAAGCCGGCGCCGTCAAGCTCGAACTCAACCGCCAGCATGTCACGCCCGATTCGGTCATTCCACAAGGCCAGGGCGTGCTGCTGCAGCGCAATGGCAACATGGCCATCGACTGCCTCGATGACGTGCACCCCGACGTCGCCTACTACGCGGTGCTGGCCGCCAAGATCGTCGGCCTGGACATTGCCGGCATGGACATGATCTTGAAGGACGTCTCCCAGCCGATGCAAGGCCAGGGCGCGATTCTCGAAGTCAACGCCGGCCCGGGCCTGTTGATGCACCTCAAGCCCACCAGCGGCGCGCCGCGCCCGGTGGGCATGGCCATTGCCGACCACCTTTTCCCGCGCGAAGAAGGCGCCGGCGCGGGCCGCATCCCGATCGTCGGCATTGTCGGCACGCAGAACAATGCGTTCATCGCGCGCCTCGTAGGCTGGCTGCTGCAGCTGTCGGGCAAGCTCACCGGCGTGGCCAGCGACGAGGGCATGTTCCTGTCCAACCGCCAGACCCAGAAGACCAATACCGCCAACTGGGCCGGCGCCCATCGCCTGCTGACCAACCGCCTGGCGCAGGCTGCGGTGATCCAGACGACGGCCCGCTCCATCCTGGAAGAAGGCCTGGCCTATGACCGCTGCCTGGTCGGTGTCGTGACCGACATGCAGGGCTTCGAATCGCTGCCCGACCACGATGTGCTCGAAGCCGGCCAGATGCGCCGCGTGATGCGCACCCAGATCGATGTGGTGCTGGACGAAGGCGCTGGCGTGCTCAACGCCGACCTGCCCGAAGTGGCCGACCTGGCCGAGCTCTGCGACGGCGAAGTGGTGCTCTACACCACCGATGCGGCCAACGAAGCCGTGGCCGCCCACCGCGCCAACACCGAAGCCCAGCACGAAGGCGGCCGCGCCGTTCTCATCAAGGGCAACAATGTGGTGCTGGCCACCGGCGCGCAAGAGCGCGTACTGGGCACCCTCGATGCGCTGAGCCTGCCGGGCGGCAAGAAGCCCGACACCTCGGCCCTGCTTGCCGCCATCGCCACGGCCTGGGCGCTGGATATCACCCCCGATCTGATCGGCGCCGGTATCAAGACCTTCGAGTACAACGCCTGATACGCCGGACACGGCTCTCCACGACGACAAGCATGCACGGCCCGCTGATTCAGCGGGCCCTCCATCTGAAAGAAACACTATGCAGCTCTCCCGCACCCGTGCCTTGCGTGGCCCCAACCTCTGGACCCGCAGCACCGCCATCGAGACCATCGTGCGCTGTGAAGACAGCGAACAGCGCTACAGCACCATCCCCGGTTTTGAAGAAAAACTGCGTGCGCGCTTCCCCAATATCGCCCCGCTGCAGCCCCATGGTGCCGACCAGGCGCTGTCGCTCGCCCATGTGCTCGAAATTGCCGCGCTGTCGCTGCAGGCACAAGCCGGCTGCCCGGTCACCTTCAGCCGCACCCATGTGACCACCGAGCCCGGCACCTACCAGGTTGTCGTCGAATACACCGAAGAGGCGGTGGGCAAGCTGGCGATGGAAAAGGCCGAAGCGCTGATCCAGGCCACCTTGAACGACAGCCCCTTTGATGCCGAAGCCGCCATTGCGGCGCTGCGCGAGTTGGATGAAGACGAGCGCATCGGCCCCTCGACCGGCGCGATTGTGGACGCCGCCGTCGCCCGGGGCATCCCCTTCCGCCGCCTGACGACCGGCTCACTGGTGCAGCTGGGCTGGGGCTCCAAGGCGCGCCGCTTCCAGGCGGCCGAGATTGATTCGACCAGCGCCGTGGCCGAATCCATTGCGCAGGACAAGGACCTGACCAAGCGCCTGCTGCATGCCGCCGGCGTGCCCGTGCCCATGGGCCGCCCCGTGGCCGATGTGGAAGAGGCCTGGCAAGTGGCACTGGAAGTGGGCCTGCCCGTCGTGGTCAAGCCCCAGGACGGCAACCAGGGCAAGGGCGTGGTGGTCAACATCACGACCCGCGAAGGCCTGGAAGCCGCTTACAAGACCGCCAGCGAATTTGGCGACGAGATCATGGTCGAGCGCTTTTTGCCAGGCCACGACTTCCGCCTGCTCGTGGTGGGCGGCCAACTGGTCGCTGCTGCCCGCCGCGAGCCGCCCCAGGTGCTGGGCGACGGCCAGCACACCATCCGCGAGCTGGTGAACCTGGTCAACCAGGACCCGCGCCGGGGCACCGGCCACGGCACGGCGCTCACCAAGATCCGCCTCGATGACATCGCCATCGCCCGCATTGCCAGCGAAGGCATGACCCCCGACAGCGTGCCCGGCCAGGGCCAGCGCGTGGTGCTGCGCAACAATGCCAACCTGTCCACCGGCGGCAGCGCCACCGATGTGACCGATGACGTGCACCCCGAAATCGCCGCCCGCGCGATCGAAGCAGCGCAGACCATTGGCCTGCACATCTGCGGCGTGGACGTGGTCTGCGAGACCATGCTCAAGCCGCTCGAAGAGCAAAGTGGCGGCATTGTCGAAGTCAACGCCGCGCCCGGCCTGCGCATGCACCTGGCGCCTTCGTTCGGCAAGCCGCGCCATGTCGGCGTGCCGATGGTCGATGAGATGTTCAGCGCCGGCAACGACGGCCGCATCCCGCTCGTCGCCGTGACCGGCACCAACGGCAAGACCACGACCACCCGCGTCATTGCCCATCTGTTCACCTCGCACGGCTGGCGCACCGCGATGACCAACACCGATGGCGTCTACGTCAACGGCCGCCAGATCGACAGCGGCGATTGCTCGGGCCCGCGCAGCGCGCGCAACGCCCTGGCCCACCCCGAGACCGATGCCGCCGTGCTCGAATGCGCACGCGGCGGCATTCTGCGCGAAGGCCTGGGTTTTGACCGCTGCCAGGTCGCTGTGGTCACCAACGTGGGCGAAGGCGACCACCTGGGTCTGAACTTCATCACCACCAAGGAAGATGTGGGGGTCTTGAAGCGCGTGATCGTGCAGAACGTGGCCCCCACCGGCTACGCCGTGCTGAACGCCGCCGACCCGCTGGTTGCCGCGATGGCCCATGTCTGCCCCGGCAAGGTGATCTTCTTCGCCGCTGACCGCCACCACCCCGTCATGGCCACGCACCGCGCCCAAGGCAGCCGTGTGGTCTATGTCGACGGCGACAGCATCGTGGCCGCCGAAGGCTCCTGGCGCGAGTCGATCCCGCTGCGCGAGATCCCGATCACCCGCAATGGCGCGATCACCTTCCAGGTCGAGAACGTCATGGCCTCCATCGGCGCCGCCTGGGCCGCCGGCCTGCCCTGGCAGACCATCCGCCGTGGCCTGGCAGGCTTTGTCAACGACAGCGACAACGCCCCTGGCCGCTTCAATGTGATGGACTACCGCGGCGCGACGATCATCGCCGACTACGGCCACAACCCGGACGCCATCCGTGCCCTGATCCAGGCCGTGGAAGCCATGCCCGCCAACAAGCGCAGCGTGGTCATCAGCGGCGCGGGCGACCGCCGCGACGAAGACATCCGCGTGCAGACCGAAATGCTGGGCGAGGCCTTCGACGACGTCATCCTCTACCAGGATGCCGCCCAGCGCGGCCGCGCCGACGGCGAAGTCATCGCGCTGCTGCGCCAGGGCCTGCAAGGCGCCAGCCGCACCAGCTACGTGACCGACATCCACGGCGAGTTCATCGCCATCGACCATGCGCTCGCACGCCTGCAACCGGGCGACCTCTGCCTGGTGCTGGTCGACCAGGTCGAAGAAGCGCTGGAGCACCTGCAGCGCCACGTGGCCCAAGCCGCCGCCCAGGCCTGATCCGGCCCCCGCATGCACCGGCCACCGCGCCGGTGCAGCCCTCTCTTCTTTTTCGGACGCCCTCCATGCTGATCACCTCTTCCTGGCGCCGCACCCTCGCCGCCGCAGGCTGCCTGGCCGCCACCGCCGCCTGGGCCCAACCGGACACCATCGGCTCGGTGGACACGGTGTTCAAGTTCATCGGCCCCGACCACAAGATCGTTGTCGAGGCCTATGACGACCCTTTGGTCAAGGGCGTCACCTGCTATGTCTCCCGCGCCCGCACGGGCGGCGTCAAGGGCGCGCTGGGCCTGGCAGAAGACCGCTCCGAAGCCTCGATTGCCTGTGTGCAGGCCGGGCCGATCAGCATCGACAAGCCTTTGAAGCAGCAGGAAGAGGTGTTCAGCGAGCGGACCTCGCTGCTGTTCAAGCGTTTGCGGGTGGTGCGCATGGTGGATGCAGCGCGCAATACTTTGGTGTACATGACGTACTCCGATAAGGTGATTGAGGGCTCGCCGCAGAACAGTGTGACGGCGGTGGCGGTGCCTGCTTCTACGGTTATTCCGGTGAAGTGACCGGTAGCTGCTCTGCGCTGATTACTTAGGGCTGCAGGTTCGCTGCAGTGCTTCTTAATTTGCGTTTTTTACTACTGGCGTAGGGCTGCTGGCCGGGATTTGCGCCCGGCGGCGCAGTCACTTTCATTTGGCGCCAAATGAAAGTAACCAAAGCAAAGGCGCCCCTGCTGCTTGCGACCCTTCGCTTTGCGAAGGGCAACCTGTGTCGTGGCGTTTGTGGGGTGTGCCGCGAAACTCACTACGTGCTGAAAGCGCTCCGTTCGAACAGACGCGGCAAGCTAGTTCACGAAGCGCTGGCACTCTGCGGTGCCAGCGCCACCCCACAAACACCACGACCCAGGCGCATGCAAAAGGGGGATGCAAACAACAGCCAAATACCAGTAGGCCATCGCTACGCTCGGCCTGTTTGGGGGGCCGAGCGCAGCGATGGCCCGCGTCTGCTCAGTCCCCTTCTGAATGCGCCGAGGAGCACAGGGTATGGGCTGGGCAGTTGCACCGCAGAGTGCAACTGTTTCGTGAACTGACTCACCGCGTCTGTCTGAACGGAGCGCCTCTGGCGCGTAGTGAGTTTCGCGGTGCAGCCCATACCCGAGCACCACAGGTTGCCCGCAGCGAAGCGAAGGGACGCAGTCAGCAGGGGCAGCCTTCTTTTGGGTACTTTTCTTGGCTGAGCAAGAAAAGTACCTCGCCCGCCGGGGCGAGACCCGGCCAGCTGCCCTACGCCAGTAGCAAACAAAACGAACTAAAAAGCGCTGGGAAAAAACCAAACAATCAAGCCTGCCGCTCCAAAGGCTCCACCAACCCCTGCCACAACAAACTAGCATCCGCCAACCCAGCCACCTTCCCGATGACCATCATGCAAGGACTCCCCAACCCACTCCCCTGCAAACAACTCACCAAACAAGCCAAAGACGTCAACACCGACCGCTGACTCGGCAAACTAGCGTTCTGCACCAAGGCCACCGGCGTATCCGGCGCCAGGCCACCGGCCAGCAAGCCTGCTTCGATCAAAGGCGCCGCCGCCACCCCCATGTACACCACCAGGCTGAGCGACAAGGCCTCAGCCGTAGCGCCCAGCTGGCGCCAATCCAGAGGCTCCCCACCCGGCTTGGCATGGCCGGTCACAAAGACAACGCCATGGGCGTAGTCGCGGTGGGTCAGTGGCACACCCAGGCTGGTGGCAGCGGCCAGGCCGGAAGTGATGCCGTTGATGACTTCCACCTGCACACCCTGGGCCTGCAGGTGGGCGACCTCCTCGCCGCCCCGGCCAAAGATAAAGGGGTCGCCCCCCTTGAGGCGCACCACCGTCTCACCCTGGCGGGCGGCCATCACCATCAGCTTTTCAATAAAGGCCTGCGAAGTGCTGGCCCGGCCGCCGCGCTTGCCCACATAGATGGTGCGGGTGGCAGCGGGCGCCAGCGCCACGATGTCGGCGGAGACCAGGTCGTCGACCAGCAGCAAGGTGGCGGCCTGGATCGCGCGCCAGGCGCGCAGGGTCAGCAGCTCGGGGTCGCCCGGGCCGGCGCCTACCAAGTAGCAGCGGCCGGCAGCGAAGGGGGGGGTGGCAATGGCATGCATGGCAAGACCTTTCAAAAGCATCAGACAGAGGGCGCGAGCGCGACAGGGGCTACGCGCTG
>NZ_KE148648.1:16237-26229 GCF_000410635.1 Comamonas sp. B-9 | reverse complement strand
CGCCAAGTGGCGCGCAGCGTCCGGCCCGTGGCCATGGCCGTGCGGGCCGTGGCCGGGTCCATCGCCATGGTGGCGTGGGCCCCGGCCGGGGCCGCCTTCTTCGCCCATATGGCGGCCACGGGGGCTGCAGAGGTGGTGGTGGTGATGAAAGTGGTGATGGGGATGTGGCATCTGTGTTCCTTTACTAAGATGCATCTAAGATATATCTTTCAATCGAAGATTTCAAGCTGGTTTTTTGTAAAGATATATCTTTACTGCCGATACCGACATCGCTACACGGATCGCGTAAAAACGAATAATATATAAAACATATACAATTCACATATGTTTTATAGAGGATAGCCATGGGCATCGTCAAAATTTCCGACCCTATGCATGAGAACCTGCGCATCGCTGGCGCGGCGCTCTCCCGTTCCATTAATGCGCAGGCCGAGCACTGGATGCGGGTGGGCATGCTTGCCGAGATGTACCCTGATCTAGACCACCGCGCGATCTGCCAGGTGCTGGTGCAGGCGGAGCTGGACGGCGGCCTGGATATCCATGCGCTGGTGGCCAAGGCAAGGATGGCGGCATGACGCAGAACATCACGCCTGTGCATACCGCCAGCGAGCTGGCCCTTGCGCGCCAGGCCGCGCGGCTGGCGGCCGAGGTGCTGGAGATGATTGCGCCCCATGTGGTGCCGGGGGTCAGCACCGCAGCGCTGGATGCCATTTTCCACGACTACATCGTGAACGTGCAAAAGGCGGTGCCGACCAATCTGGGTTACCAGGACTACCCCAAGACCATTCTCACCTCGGTGAACCATGTCGTCTGCCACGGCATTCCGTCCGAGGACCGGATTCTGAAAAAGGGAGATATCGTCAATATCGATGTGGCGGTCATCCAGGATGGCTGGTTTGGCGACACCAGCCGCATGTACTTTGTCGGCACGCCCAGCATTCTGGCCAAGCGCCTGGTCGAGACCACTTACGAGGCAATGCGCGCGGGGATTGCCCAGGTGCGGCCGGGCGCCACCTTGGGCGATATCGGCCATGCGATCGAGACGGTGGCCAAGGCGGCAGGCTTTGGCGTGGTGCGCGAGTTCTGCGGCCATGGCATTGGCCAGACCTACCATGATGCCCCCAATGTGCTGCACTACGGCAACCCGGGCGAGGGGCTGGTGCTGGAGGCCGGCATGCTGTTCACGATCGAGCCCATGCTCAATGCCGGCAAGCGCCAGGTCAAGACCTTGGCCGATGGCTGGACCGTCGTGACCCAGGACCATTCGCTGTCGGCGCAGTGGGAGCATATGGTGGCGGTGACGCCCGATGGCCATGAGGTGCTGACCACCTGGCCCCATGGCACCGGCAGCTACGCGCCGGTCTGAGAGTCGCTAACACAACCCTTGATACGTCGTTGCCGAGCCTTGTCGTACTACTGTACTGCCTGCGGCTCGGCGCCTAGTCGGGGACGCCTAGTCTCAACCGCAAACCTTCGGTTTGCTGGGTCGTCTTAGCGACTCTAAACTTCAGTCCGCTTGGTTGGCCCCCTCAGCGGGCCGTGGATCGATATCGACCACCAGCCGCTCGGGCTCGACCAGCGCATCGAGGTGCTTGCAGGCCCATTTGCTGTGGCCATCGATGCCGGCGACCGTATGGCCGTCGGCGATCACATCGCCGTGCTCGACCAGGTAGACGCTGGTATTGAACACAAAGCGTGAGACTTCGGCGGGGTCCATCTCGGAGAACAGCAGTTGCACATCAGGCACGCCAAAGGTGGCTCCGCCCAGGCTGTCCATCAGCATTTCGCCGGGGCGGTTGCTGATGTTGAAAAAGCGCACATTGACGACGCCGTAGTAAACAAAGCCTTCGGCATGGGCCTGCAGATAGCGCTGCGGGTTCAGCAGGCAGCCGGCATTGGTCTGGCTGATGGCAGTGACGCCCCCGTTCTCGATCAGCACATGCATGACCGCTTGCAGGATCTCCAGCCGCTCGGGCACTGACAGGCCCCGGCCCATGAATTCGCTCACCAACACGCAGTGCTGGCACTGGGCCAGCGCGCTTTCCTTTTCGGGCCAGTCCCAGGTCTGCTCCAGCGCGCTGGCGTAGTCGGTGGGGTCCATAGCCTCGCCTGCGCGAATGATGGCGACCTCGCTGGGCACGCCTTTTTTGTCGCTGTAGTCCACGCAGTAGTCGCGCAGCGCCAGCAAGATGGTGTCGCCATCTGCGACCAGGTCCACCGCCCCCAGGCGCTTGGCCAGTGCAGCGCGCAGGGTTTCGCCGTCCAGCATCGCGGGCTGGGCATACAGGGCCTCAAAGGCCCACATATCGGGGGCCATGCGGAGCTCGGGATTCGGTGGTGCCATGGTGCGCTCTCGGGCAGTGAAGATAGCCTGCATCTTGCCATGGCGCGCCCAGCTCTTGTCACTGCGGCTTTACCGGAGAGGCCTAAGATGGCGCCACTCAGTGGAGCAAAAAATGGATAACAGCGATCTGGAATATGTAGGCTTTTGGGCGCGCGTTGGTGCGGCCCTGATCGACACGGTGGTGTTGCTGGTCATCATCACGCCGGCCCTGGTGGCGATATACGGCTGGGAGTATTTCATGGCCGAAGGCCTGGTGCAGGGCCCCGCCGATGTGCTGATCAGCTGGGTGCTGCCAGCGGTCGCCTGCATCTGGCTGTGGCACAAGCTGCGGGCCACGCCAGGCAAGATGCTGATAGGGGCCGAGATCGTCGATGCCGAGACGGGAGAGGCAATGGGCCTGGGCCAATCTGTCGTCCGCTACCTCGGCTATTTTGTGTCCATCGTGCCGCTGTGCCTCGGCCTTATCTGGGTGGCGTTTGACCCGCGCAAGCAGGGCTGGCACGACAAGATTGCCGGCACCGTGGTGGTGCGCCGCAAGGGTGGGCGCACCCGGCCGGTTACTTTCAAGGACCAGCGGCTGGGTTAAGCCGGCCCGCATCTGGGGCCAGCCTGGGTGTCTTACTCCAGGTGGGTCAGCAGATGCAACCAGAAGCGCGCCCGCATCTCCAGGGTCGACACCAGGATATGCTCATACACCGTGTGGGCGCCGTCGCCATCGGCGCCCAGGCCGTCCAGCGATGGCACGCCCATGGCCGAGGTGAAGTTGGCATCGCTGCCGCCACCGGTGGGGGGGGCTTCTTCCAGCGCAAAGCCGGCCTCGCGGGCCGATTGCTGGGCCTTGGCCAGCAGCGCTTCGGCGCGGGCGTCCTTGACCATCGGTGGGCGGTTCACCTCGACATCGATATCGAGCGCCAGGCCCTCGCCCACAGGGCGCAGTGCGCGCATCTTGCCCACCAGCTCATCGGCGGCCTGCAGATCGGGCAGGCGGAAATCGACCACGCATTTGCAGAAGGCCGGCACGGTGTTGGTGGTGGTGCCGCCTTCGATGGTGCCCACGCTCACGGTCACGCCGCGTTGGTAGTCGGTCATCGCTTCCAGCGCCAGAATCTGGTGCGCCATTTCGCGGATCGCGCTGCGGCCCTTGTCATGGGCCACGCCAGCGTGCGATGCCAGGCCCTTGACGCCCAGGCGCAGCATGCCGGTGCCCTTGCGTGCGGTCACGCAGCGGCCGCCATTGGCGCGGGCCGGCTCGGCCACCAGGCAGTAGCGGGCATGGCGGGCAAAGGCCTCGATGTGCTTGCGCGATGCGTGGCTGCCGGTTTCTTCGTCGGGCACCACCAGCAGATCCACCGGCAGCGGCGTGCTGCCTGGCGTGGCCACGGCGCTCATGGCGGTCAGCGCCAGGTAGATGCCGGCCTTCATGTCGTAGCCGCCAGGTCCGTAGAGGCGGTCGCCTTCGATACGGATCGGGTTGTCGGCCAGCATGCCGATGGGGTGCACGGTGTCCGCGTGGCCCAGGATCAGCAGGCCTTCGCGGGTATCGCCCTCGGCGCGGTTCGTGATGTGCAGCACGGGCAGCACCGGGCCCAGGCCCTGCTTGCCTTCGGCCTGGGTCTCGATCACCGTGGCGCGCAGGCCAGCGGCTGCGGCCTGGGCGCGCATCATCTCGACCATGCGGGCGATCGAGGCGGGGTTGTTCGAGGGCGACTCGCAGCGCATCCATTCCGAGATGCCATCCACCAGTTGTTGCGTTGTTGCTTGCATCGTTGTTCCTTGGGTCTTGTCGAAAAGTGATAGAGCTTGGTCAGGCAGTGACGCGGCCAGCCCAGGGGGCCAGCCAGTCCGCATCGGGCATGCGCCCTTCAAACCATAGGTGGGCGCAGACATGGCTCATGGCCTCGCCATCATGGCCGATGCCTGCGACCTCATGCAGCTGCCAGGCCAGCGACAGCCCCAACCGTTCAGCGGCCTGCTGGCCCGCGGCATAGTAGTGGTGGGCGCGGGCAAAGCGGTGCGGGCCCTGGCGCAGCGCGGCGGGCTCGGCCGGCAGGTTCGGGTCCTGGGTGTCGGTGTCGCGGTCGCCCGCCAAAATGACCAGCGGGGTGCGCAGCAGCTGGGCCAGTGCGTCCTCGGTAAGGCCAATGCCCGCCAGCCCTTGCGGAAAGTCCTGCTGGGCATCGGGCAAGGTGTACCAGCCCGGGTTGCCCGCTGCCACGCCGGCAAAGCCGGCCGCGCCCAGGGTGCTGACCAGGCGGTGCACAAACTGGCCGCCGGCCGAATGGCCAAACAGGTAGAGCGGCTGCTGCTGCACCACCCCGGCATCGCGCAGCTGCTGGGCCAGGTTCATCACCGCCTGGTAGGCCCAGTAGTCACGCGGCTGCAGGTCGCCCGCTTCGCTCCAGACGCTGCCGTTGTTGTAGCTCTCCACCCCCGGCCAGTGCCCGTTGCCAAAGGTCGGCGCGATGATCTGCAGGCCATAGCGGTCAGCAGCGGGTATCCAGAAGTCGCGGTAGTCGTCGCCATTGCGCAGCACGCCATGCTGCACCAGCACCACCGGTGCATTGGCGGCCACGCCCTCGGGGCGGTAGCAGTTCAGTGTGATCGGCAGGTAGAGCGCGCCGTCACCGGCCTGCCAGTCGATGGCAAAACGGCCGTGCTGCTGGGTAAAACGTTGCCAGTCCATGCGGTGATTTCCTCTGTGCGCGTCCAACGGATCAGTCCAATAAATGGCAGGCGGTCACATGGCCGGCTGCGGTCTCGCGCAGGCGGGGCACCTCCTGCTTGCAGCGCTCCATTGCATGCGGGCAGCGCGGGTGGAAGGTGCAGCCCGGTGGCGGGTTCAGCGGCGAGGGGATCTCGCCCTTGATAGGGGTGAACACGCGCTTGCGCCGGCCCACATCGGGTACCTCGGCCAGCAGCGCCTGGGTGTAGGGGTGCTGGGCCTGGCCAAAGATCTCGGCCGTGGGCGCCATCTCCACGATCTTGCCCAGGTACATGATGGCCACCTTGTCGGAGATGTGGCGCACCACGCCCAGGTCATGGCTGATGAAGAGGTAGGTCAAGCCGCGCTGGGCGCGCAGGTCCATGAACAGGTTGATCACCTGGGCCTGGATGGACACATCAAGCGCGGCCACTGGCTCATCGCAGACCAGAAACTCCGGCGTCACCATCAGCGCGCGGGCAATGCCGATGCGCTGGCGCTGGCCGCCCGAGATCTGGTGCGGCAGGCGTGCGCGGTACTCGCTGGCCAGGCCCACTTCGGCCAGCGCGGCATCGACGCGGCCGGGCACCTCGGCTGCAGGGGCCAGCTTGTGCACATGCAGCGCTTCGCCCAGGATCTGGTGCAGCTTCTGGCGCGGGTTGAGCGAGGCCTGCGGGTCCTGGAACACCATTTGCACGCCCAGGGTGTAGGCGAGCTTGTCCTGGCTGCCCAGGCCACTCACATCCTGGCCCTTGTAGAGCAGCTGGCCTTCGGTCGCAGGGTGCAGGCCGGCCACCACGCGGCCCAAGGTGGATTTGCCGCAACCGGATTCGCCCACCAGGCCCAGCACCTCGCCCTTGGCGATCTGCAGGTTGACGCCGTTGACGGCATGCACGGTGCGCGTCTGCGCGGGCTGCCGGGCGACGGCGCCGACGATTTTCTGCAGCAGATCGGGCGCGCTGACAAAGCGCTTGTGCACATCGCGCAGTTCAATCACAGGGGTAGTCATCGCGGTCATGCGGCAGGTGCCTCCAGCGGTACAAAGCAGCGGAATGCGCGGCCGGGAATGGTAGTGACGGGGGGCTGCTCATCAACGCAACGCGGGGTGGCGCGGCCGCAGCGCGGCGCAAAGGCGCAGCCGGGCACGCGGCCCGAGAGGCTGGGCGCCATGCCATTGATCTGCGTAAGGCGCTCGCCTGGCGTGGCCTGGGCGGGCAGCGAATTGAGCAGGCCCTGGGTGTAGGGGTGGCGCGGGGCATCCAGCACCTCGGCGACGGTGCCGGTCTCGACAATGCGGCCGCCATACATCACGGCCACCCGATCGGCCAGCTCGGCGATCACGCCCAGGTCGTGCGTGATCCAGATCAGCGCCGTGCCCTGGGCTTGGCAGATCTGCTGCATGCGGTAGAGGATCTGGCCCTGGATGGTGACATCGAGCGCCGTCGTGGGCTCATCGCAGATGATCAGGTCGGGGCGGTTGAGCATTGCAATCGCAATCGCCACGCGCTGGCGCATGCCGCCCGAGAACTCATGCGGGTAGCTGCGCAGGCGCTTCTCCGGCGCAGGAATGCCGACCATCGCCAGCGCCTCCACACAGCGCTGCAAAGCCTGCGCCTTGGGCAGCTTTTGGTGCGCGTCGATGGCTTCGAGCATCTGCTCTTCGATGCGCAGCACCGGGTTGAGCGTCATCAGCGGATCCTGGAAGATCATCGCGATGCGGTCGCCGCGCAGCTTGCGCATGGACTCGGCTGATAGCTCGCGCAGGTCCTGGCCCTTGAACAGCACCCGGCCCTGGGTGACTTCACCGGGGGCATCGATCATGCCGAAGATGGAGAAGCCGGTGACCGACTTGCCCGAGCCGGATTCACCGACCAGGCCCAGAATTTCACCCGCCTCCAGGCGGATATCGATGTCGCTGACGGCGGGCCAGGCGCCCTCTTCGGTGTGGAACACCGTCTGCAGATCTTGTACTTCAAGCAAAGGGATAGTCATTACTTCCTCGGGTCCAGAGCTTCACGCAGGCGGTCGCCGATCAGGTTGATCGACAGGATCAGGGCCAGCAGCGCCAGGCCAGGGAACATGCTGATCCAGTAGTCACCCGACATCAGGTACTGAAAGCCGTTGGCAATCAGCAGACCCAGGGAGGGTTCGGTAATCGGCACACCCACGCCCAGGAAGGACAGCGTGGCTTCGAGCACGATGGCATTGGCGATCTGGATGGTGGCGAACACCATCACCGGGCCCATGCAATTGGGCAGCAGGTGGCGCGTCATGATGCGCCAGCCGGGGAAGCCCAGGTTCTTGGCCGCCTCGATGTATTCCTTCTTGCGTTCCTGCAGGGCACGGCCGCGCATGATGCGCGCGTAATGCGCCCACTGCACCAGCACGATGGCGATCACCACCTTGTCCACACCCCGGCCCAAAATGGCCAGCAGTACCAGCGCCACCAGGATGGTCGGAAAGCCGAGGATGAAGTCGACGATGCGCATCAGCACCGTATCGACCCAGCCGCCAAAATAGGCCGCAACCAGGCCCACCAGACTGCCGATGATGGTGGCCAGCACCACGGCGCTCAGGCCCACCATCAGGCTGATGCGCAGGCCATGCAGGATGGCCGAGAGCATGTCACGGCCCTGGTCGTCGGTGCCCAGCCAGTAGGTCATGCCCGACGCCGCTTCGGACATCGGCTTGAGGCGGCCGTCCATCAGGTCGAGCGCGCCCAGGTCATAGGGGTTTTGTGGCGACAGAAACGGCGCCAGCAGCACCACGGCCAGCAGCAGCACGAGCGCGATCACCGCGCCTTTGACAGACGGTTTGCTGCGCAGTTTCTTCAGAATGGCACGCCGCTGGGGCGTGTCTTGCAGGGGCTGGGCCCGCTTGCTGGGATCGATGGTCATCAGGGATTTATCGGGCTGCATCATGGGGCCTCCTGCAGCTGTACGCGCGGATCGAGCACCGCATAGGCCAGGTCCACCAAGAGGTTGATCATCACGAAGATGAAGGTGACCAGCATCACATAGGCCACCACCACCGGGCGGTCGAGCTTGTAGATGCTGTCAATCAAAAGCTTGCCCATGCCGGGCCAGGCGAACACGGTCTCGGTGATGGTCGAGTAGGCGATCAGGGTGCCGAACTCCATGCCGATCACGGTGACCACGGGGATCAGGATATTGCGCAGGATGTGGCGGGTCAGGATGCGGCGCTCGCTGATGCCCTTGGCGCGCGCGAACTTCACATACTCCTGGGTCTTGGCCTCCATCACGCCGGTGGCGGTCAGCCGCAGCACCAGCGCAATATTGCCCAGCGCCAGGTTGATGGCCGGCAGCATCACATGGCTCCAGCCATCGGCGGTGAACAGCGACAGCGGCACGCCCAGCACATTGACCGTGTCCCCCCGGCCCGACGAGGGCAGCCACTGCAGCCAGACGGCGAACATCAAGATCAGCATCATGCCCTGCCAGAAGTTGGGCAGCGAAAAGCCCAGCACCGAGCCGCCCATCAGGCCCCTGCCCAGCGGCTTGTCGTTGAACAGGCCAGCAATCAGGCCCAGCGGAATGCCGAGCAGGCAGGTCAGGCCAATGGCGACCACCACCAGCTCAAACGTGGCCGGAAAGCGCTGCACGATCAGCTCGATGGCAGGGATGCCATGCACAAAGGAGGTGCCCAGGTCGCCCTGGAAGGCGCGGGTCAGAAAACTCCAGTACTGCAGCCAGACCGGCAGGTCCAGCCCCAGGCGCTTGATCATGACCTGGCGGTCTGCATCGCTGGCCTCGGCGCTCACCAGCAGCTCAATGGGGTCTCCCACCGCGTAGACCGCCATGAACACCACCAGCGAGACCGCCAGCAGCACCAGAAAACTTTGCACCATGCGGCGCAGGATATAGACGATCACATTACGTCCTCAAAATTAGAATGCCATGCGCTGTCACCTGCATGGTTGCCGCCCTCTGTGGAGTCTGTTCATCGTGGGGCGTACAAAATCACAAAGCCCGCATGGCCCCACCACTGGAGCTGGATGCGGGCCATGCCAGGGACCGGGCCTGTTTGGCGCCCGGTGTGGCACCAGCTGTCTATTTCGGTTTGACCGACATGGCCAGCGTGTACTGGTCGCGTCGGCCTTCGTAGCTCAACCCTTTCTTGAATGCCCAGATGCTGCTCTCGAAGTGCAGCGGAATCAGCGGTACGTTGGCCAGCGCAATCTGCGTGGCCTGCTGGTAGGCGGCCTTGCGCGCGCTCGCATCCATCTGCGCCATCGCCGGCACAAACACCTCATCAAACGCGGGCAGGCTAAAGCCGCCGTAGTTGCTGGTGCCCAGGCCCTTGTCCTTGTCGGTGCTGGCCACCCAGTACTGGAACAGGCCCGAGGCCTCGCCGTTTTCCGACGGCCAGCCGCCCATCGCAAAGCTGAACTCGCGCTTGGCGCGCTTGGGGAAATAGATGGCTGCGGCCTGCGCATCCACCGTGGTCTTGATGCCGATGCGCGTCAGGTACTGGGCCACCGCCTGCGCGATCTGGCCGTCGTTGATGTAGCGGTCATTGGTGGTGGTCAGGGTCAGCTCAAAGCCTTGCGGGTAGCCGGCCTCGGCCAGCAGCTTCTTGGCGGCTTCGGGATCGAACTTGATCTCGGTGGGCTTGTCGAGGCTGCCGAACATGCCCGTGGGCATGTACTGGTTGGCGACGGTGGCCATGCCATCCATCAGCCGCTGCACGATGGCCTTGCGGTCAATGGCCATGTTGATGGCCTGGCGCACGCGCAAATCCTGCAGCGGGTTCTTGCCATCGGCGGCCTTGGCAAACGGGCTTTGCGCGCGGCCGGCGTCCGGCTGGAAGAAGATCAGGCGGGTGGAGGGCGTGGCTACAAAGTCGAGCTTGCTGTTGTCCTTGATGCGTGGCAGGTCGCGCGCAGCGGGGCTTTCGATGACATCGTAGTCCCCGGACATCAGCCCG